>DRLZ01000285.1 GCA_011322755.1 Crenotrichaceae bacterium | reverse complement strand
ATATTGACGCTGGTGCCAGAACCAGTCAGCTGATGATCTGTACAATTGCTGATGTTTTACGAGAACAATCAACAACCCCAACGTAACGCAGCGGTATGGACTGGCGCATCCCACAAGCCAATCATTTCTTCATCCAGTAATGTCAGCGTAATCGAACAACCCGCCATATCAAGCGAAGTTGTGTAGTTACCGACCAGAGAACGGCAAATATTAATACCTCGCCGATCCCAGAAGCGATATGCCAGATCATAAACAAGGTATAACTCGATTAACGGTGTTGCGCCAAAACCATTCACATGGAGTAACACGGGCTGATTATTTTGAGGCTGCAGTTCTGCATCAATCGTTTGAGCGATTTGTTCAACGATTTCTCTGGCGCTGGATAAGCTGGCTGTTTCTCGTCCTTGCTCACCATGTATCCCGACTCCCAGCTCGATTTGATTCTCAGCAAGTTCAAATGTTGGCTTGCCAAGAGCGGGTACAGTACAACTTGTCAAAGCAACCCCCATCGATGCAGTTGCCTGACTAACACGATCACCAAGTGCTTTGCATGCAATCAAATCCATCCCTTGCTCAGCCGCTGCGCCGATTATTTTCTCAACAATCAGAGTACCTGCCACACCACGCCGCCCTGTCGGATGATCCTTGGGTAAAGCAACATCATCACTCACTAATACAGTTTCACTGGGACACTCCAGCATTTCTGCCGCAATCTCAAAATTCATCACATCACCGGCATAATTTTTGACAATGAACAACACGCCGCTATCGTTGTTCACTGCCTCGGCGGCCGCAAGCATTTGATCTGGCGTCGGAGACGTAAATATTTGTCCTGGACAAGCCGCATCCAGCATACCAAGACCGACAAAACCAGCATGCAATGGCTCATGCCCCGCCCCACCACCTGAGATTAATGCCACCTTGTTGTTTGTATTTGACATAATACGTGTGACATAACGCGGTGAAGGATTGTAATCGATTATCTCGGCATGTGCTTTAGAAAAACCGTGGAGACTTTCATCAAGCAGTGTGTCCGTCTCATTAATGAACTTTTTCATCAACTACACCTCTGTTAAGTAATTATCGCTGGTCTGATTTAAACCTGAATCCGGATTTAGCATTGCTGACACTGAACCAGTCGGATCAACGGCACAGGATAAAATTAATACATGAGTCAACACAATTAATCTGGAAGCATTTCATGTTGAATAAATTCTTAGCCTAACTGAGTACCAATCTTGTAATGGCTCGAATATCCTCCAGAATACAGGTTGGCTGATAATCGACTGCATCTGCTTCTGCTTCTGTTGACACACCTGATAAGACAAGAATACTACCAATACCGGCTCGAACTGCACCAAGAATATCAGTTTCCAATCGGTCTCCAATCGCAATTGTTTGCGCTGGATTAACAATGAGTAATTCCAGCGCCTGACGATACATGATTGGTTCTGGCTTGCCAATAATCGTTGGCGCCACACCTGTTGCAGCTTCCAATGCAGCTAGAATGGCGCCATTGCCATGCGTCAAACCACGCTCAGTTGGTAATGTAGTGTCTGCGTTAGTACCAATAAACCGGGCGCCGGCATGAATATTCAATGTCGCAGTTGCGAGTTTATCCCAGTTTAACATTTCATCTTTTCCACAAACGACAACATCCGCACCAACACTGGAACGATCATCAGAATAAATTTCGTAATCGCCCGTTAAATGAAAACCCTGATCAAGCAGCGGTTGTCGTGCTCCCTGCTCTCCAATGACATAAACACGAGTTGCAGAAGGAGTGACCTGCTCACTCAAATAAAGCGCTGTTGCCATACCTGAAGTTAGAATTTGACTGGCCTGTACCGAAACGCCCATACGCTGAAGTTTAGATACGTACTGCTCAGGTGTCAGGCTTGCATTATTCGTTGCCAGGATGAATCGTATATTTTTTTTGTTTAAGGCATGAAAAAAATCAACCAGCCCCTCTACCGCCTGATCTCCATGCCATAATACACCATCCATATCGATAATAAATGCTCTGGCTTCACACAAAGATTCCATATCGCCTCGTCTCTTACTTTTTGTTAATTGTGGCCAATGAAGCTTATGAGATTATGAAGCATATTGACAATTATTTTTAACTCTCTGAAATTTTCGCTCTCAAAATGTAGGATCGGTCAAATATTATCATCGTTTAACTCTCTTGCTTAGAATTTAAATTATATTGTTGTTTGAACTTACTGGTTTTTAATTTGTTTTTGACCGATACAACTTCTGAATTCTGTCAGAATGAAATCAATCCAACACAAATCAAACACCTGATCCATGCTTGCTGTTCCAGCATCTGCATTTTCTACTCAACTCACTCAAACATCACAATAACAAATTGTTTTTTATTGAATTTTAGTTTCTACGTTAAAATTTATCATGATTTAAACAACAGTGTTTCACATCAAAATTTATACCTGTCAACAGCTTTCACAAGAACATTGACATCCGTCCCTGTTCTGATTTAAAGTTCACAGAGTTTACGAAATCATGTAACAAAAACTATAAAACCTTCAACTAGTAACGGAGCAATATAATGGCTAAAGCATTAATTCAAATGGCACTTGACTCACTGGATTTCAACGACACAGTTGCCCTGGCTACTCAGGTAGCTCCTTTTGTTGACATCCTTGAAATCGGAACGCCATGCATCAAGCACAATGGTGTAAAACTGGTGCAGGAATTGAAAAGAAAATTTCCTAACAACTTGATCCTTGTTGATCTGAAAACAATGGACGCTGGTGAATATGAAGCAGCACCTTTTTATGCTGCTGGTGGCGACATTTGTACAGTGCTTGGTGTTTCAGGCAATGCCACAATCGGCGGTGTCGTTAAAGCGGCTAATGCTAACAACGCTGAGGCGCAAGTCGATTTAATCAATGTTCCAAATAAAGCCCAATGTGCAAGAGAAGCGGCAAAACTAGGCGCTCAAATTGTTGGTGTACATACTGGTCTTGACGCGCAAGCTGCTGGAGACACTCCTTTCTCTGATCTGCAGAGTATTTCTGCTTTAGGCTTACCTGTCAGAGTATCTGTTGCTGGTGGAATCAATCAGTCGACTGTACAACAAGTTGTCCAGGCTGGTGCTGGTATTGTTGTTGTTGGTGCGGCAATTTATGGCGCTCCATCACCAGCTGAAGCTGCCCGTGAAATTCGACAACTGGTAGATGCTGCTTAGAGGCTTAATCTGATGCATCAGGAACTGGTTTTAAATAAAATTACTGAGATTCTTGCTGCTACAGACGACTCATATGAGAAGAAGCTCACTGAGTTACTTGATAAGTCTTCTCGTATATTCGTCTCTGGTGCTGGAAGATCTGGCTTAATCGCACGTTTCTTCGTCATGCGTTTGATGCATGCAGGTTACGATGCTTTTCTGGTTGGCGAAGTTGTCACCCCAAGTGTCAGAGATACAGATACATTACTCGTTATTTCCGGGTCTGGCGGGACTGAACAGCTGGTGGCGTTTGCAAACCGCGCCAAAAAGATTGGTGCGCAAGTCGTATTAATCACTGCTCAGCCAGATTCAGCGCTAGGCGACATTGCTGATGCTGTTTTCCAGATTGGTAAATCTGAATTGTACGGAACAGTCGTCGGCATGCCGATGGGTACAGTATTTGAACTCTCAACCTTGATTTTCCTCGAGGCATTGATTTCTCATTTTATTCACGAGAAAGGAATTCCTGAAGAGGAAATGCGTGGAAGACACGCCAATCTGGAATAGTACACGCAGATATAGGAACGAGTACACCCAACCACTCGTTCCTATACTAATTGTCGTGTTAATTTCTGATATGTTTTCTGGGCAAACAGAAATGTTGTTGCCCTGTCCCTCTACAAAGTTACTATAGGTTTTACTAACAATGACATCGCGCCGAGATTTAGCCAACGCAATACGCGCTTTAAGCATGGATGCCGTGCAAAAAGCAAATTCAGGTCACCCTGGGGCACCAATGGGAATGGCAGATATTGCCGAAGTGTTATGGAATGATTATATGCACCATAACCCTGGCAACCCTGACTGGGCAAACCGCGACCGATTTGTACTCTCCAATGGTCATGGCTCAATGCTTTTGTACTCTTTGTTACATTTGACTGGCTATGATCTACCAATTGAAGAGCTGAAAAATTTCAGACAACTGCATTCAAAAACACCCGGCCATCCAGAATATGGCTATGCTCCCGGCATTGAAACAACGACCGGTCCATTAGGTCAGGGTATTGCAAATGCTGTTGGAATGGCACTGGCTGAACGTACGCTTGCCGGGCAATTCAACCGCCCAGGACACACAATTGTCGATCACAACACTTATGTGTTCCTCGGTGACGGATGTATGATGGAGGGTATTTCTCACGAAGTATGCTCATTAGCTGGAACCATGAAATTAGGAAAGCTGATTGCGTTTTATGACGACAACAATATTTCCATCGACGGTGAGGTTCGTGGCGAAGGTGATAGCCCTGGCTGGTTTACAGATGATACCCCTAAACGATTTGAAGCTTATGGCTGGCATGTGATCCCTGTTGTTGACGGTCACAATGCAGAAGCAGTGAAAAAAGCGGTTGACGAGGCTCGCTCAGTCACTGACAAACCAAGCCTGATATGCTGCCAGACCATCATCGGCTGGGGATCTCCTAATAAACAGGGAAAAGAAGACTGTCATGGTGCTGCACTTGGTGATGAAGAAATTGCACTGGTTCGTAAAACCATCGGCTGGCCGCATCCTCCATTTGAAATTCCCAAGGAAATTTCTGACGGATGGGACGCGAATCAGAAAGGAAGTCAGCAGGAAACAGAGTGGAATCAGCGTTTTGAAGCATATCGTGGCGAACACCCTGATCTTGCAAAAGAATTTGAACGCCGCATTGCAGGCGATTTGCCTGCTGACTGGGAAAACCAGTCCAATGCCATCATCGCCTCAGTAAACGAGAAAGCAGAAACCATTGCTTCCCGAAAAGCATCTCAAAACACACTGAATGGTTTTGGACCACTTTTACCTGAATTGCTTGGCGGTTCTGCTGATCTAGCCGGCTCCAACCTCACCATCTGGTCTGGCTGTAAAGATGTCAATGCGCCTGGCAATGATGGAAATTATGTGTACTACGGTGTCCGTGAGTTTGGTATGTCTGCAATGATGAACGGAATAACATTGCATGGCGGATTTAAACCTTACGGTGCAACATTCGAGATGTTCTCTGAGTACGCCCGCAATGCGTTGCGTATGGCTGCGTTGATGAAGATCCCAAGCATTTTCGTTTACACACATGACTCTATCGGTCTCGGTGAAGACGGTCCGACACATCAACCAGTCGAACAAACTGCAACATTGCGAATGATACCAAACATGCAAGTCTGGCGTCCTTGTGATGCAGTAGAATCAGCAGTTGCATGGAAAGCTGCAATCGATCGGAATGATGGGCCATCTGTTTTGATATTCTCACGTCAAGGTCTCGCGCACATTGACCGTAGCGAACAGCAAATTCAGGCGATTTCGCGTGGTGGTTATACAGTAATTGATAACGGCTCAACACCTGACGCTATTATCATTGCTACGGGCTCAGAAGTAGAACTCGCACTCAAGGCCGCACAGCATTTTGCCACAAAAGGCAAAAATATACGCGTTGTTTCAATGCCTTCAACGAATGTGTTTGATAATCAGGATCAGGCGTACAAGGATTCCGTGCTTCCTCCGTCGGTAACCAAACGCGTTGCAATTGAGGCAGGTGTCACTGATGGATGGTGGAAATACGTCGGTTCAAATGGAGCTGTTGTTGGTCTTGATCGTTTCGGTGAATCTGCACCAGCAGGAGATCTGTTCAAAGAATTTGGCTTTACTACTGATAATGTTGTTAGTCAGGTTGAAGCTGTTCTTTAGTATTTATTCTATCTAATAGTGAGGCATTCAAAGGTGAAAACGATTCAGTTTCCAACAAATTTGTTTTCGATTCTGCTGATATACAGTGTCAGTCAGATAGCACTAGCTGAACCTGACTATCCCGAGGATTTTACTCCGCAGGTCATTTATCAAGATAAAGAGTACATTGCACAACACAGTGTTTCAGAGCAGACCCAGGCAACTACTGCGTCAGTGAGTACCACTGGATCTTGTTCATGTCCTTGTAGCTCGTCTCGTTCTGATTCAAATGTACCAGGCGATTTTGAACCCGTTATCCTTTATCAGGATAAAGAATACATTTCCAGTCATTAGATAGTAACAACGTATAGAGAGGCAAAGACAGGTGAAGACAATTTATTTGACCAATAGTTTTTTTTCAATTCTGCTGCTCACAGGCAGTAGTCTTGCGTTAGCTCAGTCTGACTATCCAGAGGACTTTACACCTCAGATTGTGTATCAGGATAAAGAATACATTGCACAACATGGCGGTTCAGCTCAACAGCAACGCTCAACAGCAACGACAAAAAGTACAAGCTCTAGTAGTTCATCGAAGTATCCTGATGATTTTGAGCCAGTTATTCTTTATCAAGACAAAGCATATATTGCTAAAAGCGGTGGTTCCAAAACAAGTTCCGTCAGCAAAAGCTCTGTTTCCTCGACCAAAAGCACATCAACAACCAGTTCTAGCAGTAGCGTTGCGTCAAGCGAGGCAACTGAAACAACTGCCAGTGACTCAGGGATGAGCCAATATCTTATCGGACTCGTTGTTCTGATAGCTGCAGGAGCTTTTTTGTATAGTAGACGACCTACTACAACTGAACAGGACAATATGTCTGCAGCCGCAGCTACTGCGGCACCTAGCGGTAGCACAGGTGTTGCAAACTATTTAAGAAAAAACCAGATGGCTGAGCCGACAGGAGTGGCTAAGTATTTGGAACAACAAACCATAGCAAATGCGACAGGTGTTGAAAAATATCTACGTGACAACAGTTAGTATAAAAAGTAGCTGCTTTTTATACTAACTGAAATATCCAGACTATAAAGTTGCTGGGCTATGCAAGGTGTTTATTCAATTACTCTCGCTTACCAGCAACTTCATCGACAAGTATTGTAATGTTGACTCTGTCGATTTACCATTAAATTAGCAGCATAGGTGATCAAGTTGCTTACATCACATACGCTGCGATGCAAGAATAAGATATAAGAACAATTTATAATGCTGCAGATACAATAATCATCGAGAAAAAATTATCAATTAACTATTAAAACTTCCTGTATTCCTTTATGTTATTTTGATTACGACATAAACATGTTTACATAGGAAACTAACAGGTGTGATTTATGGCAAAGAATTTACTCGGACGAATGTTCAACAAACAAACTGCTATAGCTGAAGAACCTTCAGCTGATAACCAGGAGAATAACGGACAAACAGATGGACTTACTGGTGTAGCACGATATTTACTTAATCAACAAACAGCAACACAGTCAGCAACGTCCAAGGCTGAGTCACAAGCTAGTCAGCAACCTGCAGAAAGACCTGCGACAGGAGTTGCCAAGTATCTGGAAAATGCAAACCCCCCTGTACTAACTGGTGTAGCTAAATATTTAGTCAAACAAATTATCCCTGAATATCAAAAACGGGCGGAGGCAGCTGCGAAAGCCGCAGCTCCAACAGGCGTTGCGAAGTACTTGGCAAAAGTTACTGCTGCAGCAATTGAACAGCAACCAGCTGTTCCGAGTAGCGTTGAAGTTTATTTACAAAAACTAGGCTAACTTTTCGCAAAATCTATTGATTATCTGATATTTTATCGAGAGTGCTTGAATACATCTTGGCAGATGAGACCTCGTCTCTTATAACCTATTTCCGGTCTCATTGAAAATGAGCGCATCGTGGTGTTTAAGCTGGATTAGAATACCCCATAGGTAAAGTCACTTGTGTTTTTCCAGCTTTTGATTAACTGTTCATCTGCAACTCTTTGGTAAAGATCTTGTGCGGATTCTAATGCTTGTTGTTGATTGAAGCAACTACTGTAATAACCTTTTTGGTAACTACAGGATACCTGTTTTAGCAATCACCTAGCTCGAATCAGCCTGCTTTGATATGGCTGTGCAACTATACACTCCAGTATTTGAGCACATTAATAGTTTAATTTCGATTTTGAAATGATTTGTCTCAGAGAATATCTGACGTAAAATTTGTGGTGATACATTGACGATATACGGAACAAGGCTAAGGTCTCAACATCTATAATTTACTGGCCAGCAGAATGAGTTCATCTGCATGGTTAGCCTCTTTCTCATTCAGAATACAGCACTGATGGAGCTTTCGGAGTATAATTCACTCTGATGAGCATTTTACTAATATAACCACAATGGGTACATAATTATGGCTAAAAATCTACTCGAACAACTTAGAGAAATGACCGTGGTTGTTGCTGACACAGGCGATATCCAGGCCATTGAAACCTTCAAACCCCAGGATGCAACAACAAATCCATCTCTGATTACCGCAGCAGCACAGATGCCGCAATATCAAAGTATTGTTGATGATACATTAAAAGGTGCTAGAGAGACGCTGGGTAAAGATGCATCTGAAGCGGAGGTCGTTACACTTGCATTTGACCGTCTCGCTGTGTCTTTCGGTCTCAAGATACTTGATATCATCCCCGGTCGTGTTTCAACAGAAGTCGATGCCAGACTGTCTTACGACACCGATGCTACAATTGCCAAAGGTCGTGAGCTGATTGCACAGTATGAAAATGCTGGCGTTTCCCGTGAACGCATATTGATCAAGATTGCTTCCACATGGGAAGGTATTCAAGCTGCTGCTGTTCTGGAAAAAGAAGGCATCCACTGTAATCTGACGCTATTGTTTGGTTTACACCAGGCGATCGCTTGTGCTGAGAATGATATCACCCTGATATCTCCTTTTGTCGGACGAATCCTTGACTGGTATAAAAAAGACACCGGTCGTGATTCATATCCACCTGCTGAAGACCCTGGTGTTCTTTCAGTAACACAAGTCTATAATTACTATAAAAAATTCGGATACGACACTGAGGTTATGGGAGCAAGTTTCCGCAACATTGGTGAAATCACGGAATTAGCTGGTGTCGATCTGTTAACAATCGCCCCTGCCCTGCTGGATGAGCTTCAAAACACAGAGGCAGACCTGCCTCGCAAGCTGGATCCACAATCTGCGGCCAACGCCTCTATTGAAAAAATATCGATGGATAAGGCAACATTCGACAAAATGCATGAAGAAAACCGTATGGCATCAGACAAGCTAACTGAAGGCATTGATGGTTTTTCGAAAGCTCTGGTCTCGCTGGAAGAATTACTTGCAGAAAGGTTAGAAAACATCGAAAAAGTTCTCGAAACTGCCTAGTATCTGTTCGTAATACACCAAAATCCATCACGCTCAGAATCTACCTTTTCTGAGTGCGGATAGAGTTGAAAAACCTTGCTGTTGCTTATTAACAGCAAGGTTTTTTCAGCTTGTAGACCAGATATACCGAATCAGAGCATTCAGTATTGTGATATTTAACGTTTCCACAGTATCCATTACCCTGTATTAACACCAGAGGAAACAACCGAGTCACTCAATTGACCTTGCCTCCTGAACCATGAAAACAAGGCAACAGTTTAAGCTTATAAAAGGATACCCCATATGACACAAAAAATATTAGACGTCGTGAAACCAGGCGTTGTCACCGGCGATGATGTACAAAAAGTATTTTCAATTTGCAAACAAAATAACTTTGCACTACCAGCAGTCAATGTCATCAATACTGATTCCATTAATGCTGCTTTGGAAGCTGCTGCAAAGGCGAATTCTGCTATTATTATTCAGTTCTCCAATGGTGGAGCCGCTTTTTTTACAGGCAAGGGACTCAAACTTGACGGTCAGCAGAACTCGATTTATGGGGCTATCTCAGGCGCCCAACACATCCATCTAATGGCAGAGAAATATGGTGTCCCAGTGATTGTGCATACTGACCATGCGGCAAAGAAACTGCTTCCCTGGATTGATGGCTTACTCGATGCTGGTGAAGAACATTTTGCGAAAACCGGAAAACCCCTGTTTAGCTCACATATGCTCGACCTATCAGAAGAAAGCCTGGAAGAAAACATTGAGATATGCGGTCAATATCTGCAGCGTATGAACAAGATGGATATGACCCTGGAGATTGAATTAGGTGTGACAGGTGGCGAAGAAGATGGTGTCGATAACACTGACATGGATCAGTCACTATTATATACTCAGCCAGAAGAAGTCGCATACGCTTACGAAAACCTGAGTAAAATTAGCGATCGTTTTACAATTGCCGCCTCATTTGGAAATGTCCACGGAGTCTATAAACCCGGCAATGTAAAACTCACCCCAACAATTCTTCGTGACTCACAAAAATATGTCACAGAGAAATACAACGTACCAGAAAACACATTGACATTTGTGTTCCATGGCGGCTCAGGATCAACACCTGAAGAAATCAAAGAATCAATCAGTTATGGTGTTGTTAAAATGAATATCGATACTGATACTCAGTGGGCAACATGGTCAGGCGTCATGAATTATTACAAGGAGAATGAAGCCTATTTGCAAGGACAGATTGGCAATCCTGAAGGCGATGACAAACCGAACAAAAAATATTATGATCCACGTGTATGGCAACGTGCAGGTGAAGTTGCAATGGCAACTCGTCTGGAACAAGCCCTACAGGATTTAAATGCAACGAATTCATTATAGAATTGAATCAAAGCATTTTTATTATTTGCTCTGCTCAGCACTACGTTAATCGTAGTGCTGATCTGCTCGCCAGGACTATATCAAGGCTAAAGTGGAGCTGGGATAAAAACCTCAACCTTTAACCCCCCGAGCACACTGGATCCAAATTCAAGCCTGCCATGACAGAGCTGCACGAGCTCTTTGACAATACTTAAACCAATGCCGTGCCCAGCAGTCGTTTGATCTGCGCGGACACCTCGCTGAAGAACTTGTTGCAATTTATGATCCGGAATACCAGAACCATCATCATCAATACAAAGGTAAAGTCCCGACTGCTTCTTGTGTAATTCACGGGGAAATTCAACTTTAACTTCTACCGTTGTATGACACCATTTGCATGCATTATCCATCAGGTTGCCAACAATCTCATAAAAATCACCTTCTTCACAACTGATTTTTCCATTCATCGGACATAGTATTCTTATCTGAATGCTTTTTGAGGCATACACTTTTTTCAGTGCATCCGTGACTTTGTTGATAATATGAGAGACAACGATTTCAGGTGAGATTAATGGTCTTGTTGTCGCTGCCGCGTGTTTAAGTTGATACTCAATAATGTCATCCATCCGCAACACTTGATTACAAAGTATCTGTATTTGCTCATCGGATTGATTCATCTGATCACAAAATGCACCGCGTATAATTGCAAGCGGTGTTTTTAAACTATGCGCCAGATCTGCCAATGTGTTTCGGTAGCGCTCTTTATGTGAGCGTTCACTATTCAATATGGCGTTCAGGTTGTTAGCCAGACCTTGCAATTCAGGCGGGTAATCATCTGGCAACCGATCAATACCACCCGCTTCGATCGATTCCACGTCCTTGGACATACGACGCAAAGGTTGCAGACTCCAGCCAAGTATCCCAATCTCGGTTACAACAAGAAGCAAACCAATCCCGCCCAGCCAGTTCCAAAGTGTTTTACGAAACTGTAGCACTGGCTGCTCCACCGCATTCATATGCTCTGTAACAACAAAAATAAGGTTTTTTGTGCCTTGCTCCATTTCCCAGGCTATCGGATAAAACAGTTCCAAACGTTGTTTTTTGTTACGAACAACCAGCTCACTTGTTTCCGGGATTGGATCGGGTACTTCTATGGACATTCCCACCGCTGAGGGTGATCGCCACATTTGATTTCCAAACTGATCCAGAACAAAGCCTTGCAGACCTGATCCCATGGTTGAAAATCGTGGTTCAGGTAAAATTTCTGGCAATTCAATTGAGCCATCTGTTTTTACATCAACAAAGCCCACTAATGTATAGACATAAAGCTGAAGTCGTTCATGAATCGCTCGCTGGTTACTTTCCCGGAATGCCCGCTCAAGGGCAATACCAGCTAAACCCAGAAATGCAATAAGAGACAAAATCGCAGCCAGAACCAGCCTGAGATGAATAGACCGCTTTGATAGCAGATTCAGGGAGAACTTCAAAACAGTTAGATTGTAAAGCGGTAGCCCCGCCCTCTCAGTGTTTCAATGGGATTCAATGTCCCATTCGGGTCGAGTTTTTTACGTAATCGACCAATAAATACTTCAATGACATTACTATCACGTTCGAAGTCTTGTTCATAGAGGTGGTCTGTCAATGCCATTTTGGAAATGACGCTTCCACGCTTCAACATCAGATATTCAAGTACTTTATATTCATAAGCTGTGAGCTCAAGCAGTTTGTCATCAACTGTGACGTCCTGGGAGACAGTATCAAGCTTTATCGGCCCTGCTTCTAACAGTGGGTGAGCAAAACCTGCTGCACGTCTTACAAGCGCTTTTAAACGTGCCAGTAATTCTTCGTTGTGGAAAGGTTTAACAAGGTAGTCATCTGCTCCATTGTCCAGAGCATCAACTTTTTGCTGCCATTGGCTACGCGCAGTCAACACCAATACCGGAAATGACAAATCCTCTTTACGCCATCGGTCAATCAATTCAATGCCTGAAAAATCAGGCAAGCCAATATCTACAATGGCGACTTCAACCGGAAATTCACGCCCCATATACAAACCTTCTTCACCATTCACTGCAATATCGACGATACAGCCATTATCACTGAGGTATCTTTTCAGCTGTGTGCCCAATTGAATTTCATCTTCTACAATTAATGTCCGCATATCGGTCTGTTCGAGTCAAGGAAATAAGAGTTCTCAATATGTTACAGCATTAAACAATATGGCTGCATTGTACTAGAAGCCTTCCCCTGGAAGCCAACTGAGCCATAAACAGCAAGTCAAAAAGGTATCGTCTCACCATGACAAGACATAACATAGCCCGAACCGCGAGAGACATTTAGGCACGAATTAACAATCATTATTTTTCTTGTGAAATTGTTCGCTAGTTGAAGAGCGTTAGTCAACAATCTCGCCTGACTGAGCATTAACCCGGATGTGCAAAACTCTGTTATCAGCTGTAATCATCTTGATCACATAGACTTTTCCACTTCCTGACTCTTCCTCATCTGTTTTGACTATTTTTCCATCGGCATATTGACCTCTGACCTTATTCACAGCAACATCAAGTGAGATAGTGGGCTGCTGAGCAGAGGCATCATCATCTGCCAATAAATTAACGCTGACCACAAAAATAACAACAAGTAGCAAGACTCGCTGCATTATTCGTATGTGAATACGACGAGAATGAGGAAACGCCCGTCTATTCATAGGATGCACACTTTTCGGTAGATGTTGAATTTTGGATTAACTGTGTACAATTGACTTGTCCTTCGGCAGAAAGTTAAACGTAAACAAATGTAACTTTAAAATAATTAGTATTGACAACCATGATAGATTGTCGACCTGAATTCGCGCTGAATCATTGGATACTGATTCCACTCGCGTACTCTTGTATTGCCAGCCTGAACGCTACTTTAAACTTCCCACCTAAACGATCGAGTAAATTTTCCTGTGGAGTAAAATTAACAAGATTGGTTTCACCGATCTCTTGCTCTGCTATTGAGCGCACGGTTCCAACCCCATCAGCCAGACCTAATTGTATTCCTTCTTCACCTGACCAGAATAACCCGGTAAAAATTCTCGGATCAGCATGCAGACGTTCTCCACGACCTGCTTTTACAGCATCAATGAAGTGTTGATGGACTGTAGACAATACATGCTCGACGTGTTCTTGGTCATCCTTTTTCATTGGCAAAAACGGATCCATGATGCCCTTGTGAGACCCCGCAGTTAATAGCCTTCGTTCTACTCCAAGTTTTTTCATCGTGTCAACAAACCCAAAGCCGTTGAGTAACACCCCAATGGAGCCAATTAAACTTGATTTATTGACAAAGATTTTATCTGCAGCACTGGCGACGTAATAGCCACCGGAAGCACAGATATCCGAGACAACCGAAATAATTGGCAACTCTGGATGCTGTTGTTTGATACGGCGTATTTCATCATATATATAAGCTGACTGAACAGGCGTGCCACCCGGAGTATTCATACGCAGAATAATCCCCTTGGTCGCCTTGTCATCAGCTGCTTCACGCAGACCTTTTGTTACTCTGTCAGCATTGCTTTCCGAGTCCTCAGTAATCATACCAACCACATCGATCACCGCAGTATGGCTTCCACCGCTTCGGGTAGCGTCAATGCCAAACCCGGGAACAAAGACTTTGTACAATACCAAAGCCAGATACAGAAAAGTCAATAACTTAAAAAAAGTACTCCAGTGCCTGGCACGTTTTTGTTCTTCAATTGCAGATAAGGCAATTTTCTCCAGTACTGTTTTTTCCCAGCCAGGATTTGTTGTTAGATCATTGCTGTTTTGTTGAGTGGAGTCACTCATTGTATTGCCTCGCTCTGTTTACTTGGGTTAGGGTCGCTCAATCATCTAATTATAGTCAATACTGCATAAAAATGGCTCAATCAAGATGCCAGAAATATGCATTATTGGCTCAATCTTCATCTCTTTAGACAACCATCAGCACTCGATTGCGGCGATTTGTTTAGTCACAATCGCTTTGACTTTTACCTGAACCAGTGATTTCAATTCGGGTAAGCTATTGGTTTAAATAGGGTTTCAAAAAGTTCCTAGCTTCACCCATCGGTTAAGTGGATATTTTTTAACCTCTGTGGCATCAAGAACTTGCGCCTTGTGCCGTAGCGAAGTCACGGATTCAGGGTTTAAACTTAATGAGGATGGGACACAATAAAAAACCAATCACAACTCCAGATGTCACGGCGATTGAAAGCGTTTGTAATAATGGGTTACTGGAAATACTCAACGATGCAAATGCAGCAAGCGTAGTAAGCATGGACGCAGCCATAGCCAGGTAAGTGTGTAATTGGTTATGTGCACGATTTTCAGCATAGAAAATACCATAATCGACACAAATAGCGATGGACAATAATGACCCGATAATGTGTAAGAAACTGATTTTCTGATTCAACAAACTCCAGAAACCAAAAATAAAAATAATCGCGCACAATGCCGGGAGTAGTATCGTTATTGCCGTCGAAAGATTACGGTAACGTAATAATAACAGCAGAAAAATTGTAAGCAAACCGATACTCAATGCATCAACAGCAGATGTTCGATAATTGTGTGCCATTTTATTGATGGTGTCGTGCTGGCTGATATAACGCACTCCGTCAACAGCTTTCATTGCATCATCCACTACTGCTGGTGTATGTTTTCCAAGCCAGATAACAAATAACGATTGATCGGAATTCTGCATGACCTGTGTGCCAATTAATTCTTTGATCTGTGAGCGCATGACTTGTTTCGGATTCAATGACGTATCATTCTCAATTCTTAAGTTCCCAAGCCTGGAAACAGACAGCCCCTGTGTTGATAACACCTCATGCCATTGCTTTTGATAATCAGCTGTTGTGTATTTTCTGTAAACAGTCAGATTGCGTTGTTGTAGTTGCTGAGAAACAAGCCAGGGATAAATCGGATAAAAATCTTCAACAACCCCATCATCTTGCAATTGTTTCAAGAGACGAGTGGCTTGTTCAGATTTTTGTAAGCCTGCTTCAAAGCTGTCAGCTTCAATCAACACCACACGTCCGGCTTCAATGGTGCTGAGTTGAGAGCGGATTGATTGGTCAACCTGCTTTAACTGTTGCAATGATGCACCGCCAAGCTTCTCAAGGTCATCCAGCCACTGTAATCGTGGAAAAACGCAAATTGCGACAATCACCATCAGTACCACGCCGACTCTCATCCCGTTTCTCAGACGCAAACAAATCGTTAACCAGGATTGAATACCAGGAATGTTCGGGTAACTTAATCGTGTTGTTTCCAGTAATCCCGGCAAGACATAACGTGTCAATAATAATGCACAGGCAATACCGCTGAGTGCAAACACGGCAATTTGCTGAAAACCCGGATAACCCGTAAACGCGAGTGCTAAATAACCAATCATGGTGGTCAGTCCACCAAGTAATAAGCTTGGCCATATTCGTTGCACTATTCCCCGGGCATCTGATGATGTGCTAACAGCGCTGTGTACCATGGTATGAATTGGATAATCAATACATACACCGATCAGGGTAGCGCCTAATGCAATCGTCAACGCATGAGTCGAGCCAAAAACCAGCGTGGTCAGCAATGTACCCATTGCCATCGCGCTGATCAAGATTAATGCTGTCCAATGCAGTGCTTTGAACGAACGCAACAGGATCAAAAAAACCAGGATAACGCTAATACTGGAAACAATCGTTACTTTGCGAACATCTGCTTTAATTTCTTTTTGTGTCTGGACAGCAAATACAGGGACACCTGTCATCCTGTATTGAAACAGGTTTCCATAGTCATTATTCAGCGCTGTAAACAGTGACCCAATTGTCGTTTGAAGTTGCGT
>DRLZ01000284.1 GCA_011322755.1 Crenotrichaceae bacterium | reverse complement strand
CGGGATATCATGCGCTTCAAACACCCGATGTATTTCGTGTCCCATATGTCCGTATCCGCAAATGATCCAGGTGCCCCGCGGAGGACAAACTGCTTTATCAAGTGAAGCACCTTTTGCTCCGACCAGCCATTGATCCAGTGCATACATCACCGGATTATAAATCGCCATCATCAAGCCGTCTGCAAAGGTTTTAAATGGATCGATGACCGCGACATGGTCGGTAAGCGATGCCAGCATCTCTTCATAGACTTCAGCTTTTGACCTCGCAATAATGTGAAGCTCAGGGTTTAACAGTCGCGCTAACACTGCGATACGAAGATTGACTTCTTCATCATTCGTCACTGTGACAATTGCTTTACAGTCAGGACTTCGTATTCCGGCTTCAATCAGGTGTTTGGGAATACTGGCATCTGCGCACAGGCCAGGCATGGCAACGCGATAGTCACGTAATGCCAGGGCTTTGACTCGATCCGGATTGGATTCAATAACAACCGCTGAAATATAATTATCACTCAAGCCTCTGGCCAGCAGGCTGCCAGTATCACCAAATCCACAAATAATAATAAACCCACTGGGCAAGCGATTGACATCATTGATGAAGCGTTGTTCCTTTAGAGCGCTGACAAAATGCTCATTTTGAATCAGGCGAATGATTGCGCCAATGGAATACAACCAGGCAATCACCCCAATGTATAACACCAGCATTGCAACTAAACGCTGGGCATCGCTGAATTCACCTGGAATTTCACCAAACCCGGTCGTTGTGACTGTATAGGTGACAAAATAAAAGGCATGGAAAATACTCATGTACTGAGTTTCTCCATCGATCGTTATCCCCGGTGCCAGTGTCATGGCAATCACAGAGGTAGAGTAGACAAGAATCAGCGTCATAATGGGTCTGCGCATTTCGCGCAGAACCAAAAAGCTGACTCGATTGATTTCTACTGCAGACATGTCGGTTTCAACGTCTTGACATTAATGTTTCCGAGACAAGGATGATGACTGAAATAACATTTGCCAGTAGCGCGCCTCCGCTTAAAGACACAATACTGCTCATCACCGCTGGGGTTAACCCGGTGTTGGTAACATGGACAGAAACACCCCAGTAAATGGCTGCAGTAATCAACTGCATATCAGCGACCAGGCTTGATGCAAGCAGGATTGCTCCAATTTGAGAACGATCACCTAATTTGAGTAATGTGGCTATAAAGTTAACAATAATCACAGCAAAAAATTCGTAAGAACTATGGTGCTCCGGATTTTCATACTCTCCCAAAAAAAAACCAAAATTCAAAGTAAGTGCTAAAACGATAAAGAAGCCAAAAATGACTTTATCAAAATTCATACAACTGCTCCGTAGCAACGTTAATAATTGAATTAGCGCTGCAAATTGTGGATGTCTAATTTTAAATAATAATTAGCTGTTTGCGACAGTGTTCACAACAACCACTTGCACCATTCAACATAATTATCATTCAGGATCAAGATTGTAGAACACAGTGTAAACTGAATCCACTTAATTCATGGTGATCTTGAATTTTAGAAAGTAACGCTTAGCATCCGTTGTTGTGAATTGCCAACTCAGAGTTAATTTTCGATAAAATGAGTGAATATTTTTTTAATGTTCCATACAGAAACACTGCAGATAAAAGGGGAAAGTTAAATGATACAGATTGAATCACAGCGACTCGATAAATGGCTGTGGGCAGCACGGTTTTTCAAAACACGCAAACTTGCTGCCGAAGCAATTTCAGGTGGAAAAATTCATTTAAATGGCCAGAGAACAAAACCAGGGAAAGAAATAAAAGTGGGTTCTAAACTGGAAATAGTAAAGGAACCATACCGTTGGGAGATTGCGGTATTAATTCTTAACCAGCAACGCCGTCCTTCATCAGAGGCGGTTCTGATGTATGAGGAAACTGCACAAAGTCTGGAAACAAGGCAGTCAGAAATTGCATTGAGAAGACAGGAAAGAGAACTCTTAACAGTACACAATGAACGACCTACCAAGAAACAACGTCGTCAGATCCATCAATTCAAGCGCGAGACAGGCAAGTAAAAAGCCGTGTTGCAAGGCTGTTTCAGAGTAAGAAGCGGGTTGTAATCAAGTGCTTCAACTCAGGCTCAAACGCCCTACAACACGTTGCACTATAAGCTGTGCAAATAGCAGTCACACGGCAATCGCTGCCGTTTGACCGCAAGGCGGCATAGAATTGCTGAGCACCACATCTGATTGCTCAGATAATGGCAATTATGCCCAACAAAGAAGTCTAGAAACATCAACTATCTCAACACTTCCGTAAGCAAGTCTACCTTGTTACAAACTGTAAATCTGTGAACTATTCACACTTGCATTGTACGGATAAAAGTGGTATGGATTTCCGTTGTGTAAGCAGCATGATTGGATAAGTCACGATTGTAAGACGTTGAATGTATGCGCGAATTGGAAATGGAATGCATTGACCCAGCATTTGTGGAAGCTTGTTTTCTACTGGATGGATTGATTTAATATCAGAGTAACAATTTTTGGTGGGTTATGGCGGCCAAAGCTGAGACTTAGACGTAATGCGCTGGCAGAATCAGATTCGTCT
>DRLZ01000283.1 GCA_011322755.1 Crenotrichaceae bacterium | reverse complement strand
GCTCTTGACCAGCTTGGAACACAAGTGGAAGAAACGTTAGAGACGACCGCAAAATCACATAACGATTTTGTTGAATCCGCTCAGAAGTTACTGGATTTATGTGATAAAAAACCAGAGCTTCCGGAATCTGGAGTCTCTGATCAACTCTTGAATCGTATCTTATCGAGCAAACAAGTCAACGCCAAGCTACAAAAGCAAAATGTATAAGATAATCTGTCGCTTAACATGAACCTGAATCCATTACTTCACTACGGCACAAGGCGCAAGCGCTTGATTCCACAGCGATTAAAAACATTCACTTAACCGACGGGTGCAGCCAGGATTATTTTAAACCCATGTGAAACCAATACGTTACCCATGTTACCCGCATTGCAATCATAGCTTCAAGATGAAAATTGTCATCAAGTTTTCTCAAACAGCGCTGAATCGCCACAATTAATACAACCCCATTGATTTTATTTTCAAGTCGTTATACGATTACCTGTTTAACAGGAGGCTGCTTATGCGTCGTTCATTGGTAATTGGTAACTGGAAAATGCATGGAACACGGACAAGCAACCGTGAATTGATCACACAAATTCAAACCGGGCTTAATGAAGGTCAGAATTGTGATGTCGCTGTCTGTGTCCCGTTTACTGCCATTCCTGATGCCTCTGCTACTGTTGCTAACAGCACATTGCGTCTTGGCGCGCAGAATGTCGCAAATGCAGAGCAAGGCGCCTACACCGGTGAAGTTTCTGTGGGCATGCTTTCTGAGTATGATTGCCAATATGCACTTGTCGGTCACTCTGAACGCCGACAAATCTATCGCGAAACAGATGAACTCGTTGCAGAGAGATACGAATATGCAATCAAAGGGGGCATCACCCCTGTCTTGTGTATCGGCGAAACTGATGAAGAGCGTGAACAAGGTAAAACCTTCGCTGTGATTGATGAGCAATTGTCAGCAGTCATTAACCACTGTGGAATTGACTCCCTGTCGAAAGCAGTCATCGCATACGAGCCAGTCTGGGCAATCGGAACCGGTAAAACAGCAACACCTGACCAGGCTCAGGAAGTTCATGCGTATATACGCAACCAGATTGCGGCACAGAATGCTGATATCGCTGAAAAACTCATCATACTCTACGGCGGCAGTGTTAAACCAGAGAACGCAGCTGAATTGTTTGGAAGAGATGATATAGATGGTGGGTTAATCGGTGGTGCTTCTTTGCAAGCTGATTCATTTCTCGCAATCATTAATGCAGCTTGATTTATGCCAACCCTGCTGCAATTTTCGCAATCAGTATTTACCAGCAACATGATCCAGAAAATAGGCTGGGTTGTTTAATCTAAAGTAACAATTGTCATAATCAAGACAGGCAAAGAAGGATATGTTTCAAGCATTAATAATTATTCACATGATAGCAGCCATTGCAATGGTTGGCTGTATTTTGCTACAGCAAGGTCGTGGAGCAACTGCAGGAGCTGGGATTGGTGGAGGTGGTACGGGTTCAGGATCCGTATTTGGCGCACAGGGATCAGCAAATTTTCTGTCAAGATCGACAGCGATCCTGGCAACCTTGTTTTTTGCAACCAGCCTTATCCTTTCTATTATGGGAGGACAATCCGCTCAGCCAGAAAAAGATCTTCTGGACGATGCAGATCTTCCAGTAGTCGAGCAGGATATTCCTGCTGCTACACAAAGTGATATTCCGACTCAAACTGTTGATACCGTGCCATCACCTACCGAGCCGCGACAAGCAGTCCCTGCAGGAACGGCTGAATCAGCTCAACAGGAAATACCAGCAGTTACTGAATAGGAATGAGACAACATTGCCGATGTGGTGGAATTGGTAGACACGCCGTCTTGAGGGGGCGGTGACGCAAGTCGTGCCGGTTCAAGTCCGGCCATCGGCACCAATTACTGTTTTTTCAAAAATACGAATATTGATGAAAAAGCAATAAATACATCTAGTTAGAGAAGATTTGAATAGTTTCATTTTTTCAAAATAACCCATAAACACCTATTTTTCTGATAAACTTTACGCCAAGATTACGCCAACAAAGGTTCGTGATATGGCTACATTCAGAAAGCACGGAGAAATCTTACTCAGTTCTCGAAATTATTGTCGCGCTACTGGTTTTTCTGATTGAACCAGTCGCTGTGTCTTTTCCAATTTGGTTTTTGGTTTTATTTACAGTCCTGCTGGTTCTAATGCTGGGCGAAAAGCCTTTGATTCACCAGTTTTCAGAAACACTGGAAACCAACGAAGTTGTTACGCTCGCCAAGTTTCTGGTTATCTCCGGCGTTATCTTACCGTTATTGCCCGATAAGCAAATTGCAGATATGTTGCCAGTAACTTACTACAAAGTCTGGCAGGCTGTCATTATCGTTTCAGGGTTTTCCTACCTGAGCTATCTTGCTCAGCAGTATCTGTTTAAATCCCGTGGGTTATTACTGACAGGGCTGCTGGGAGGATTGTATTCAAGTACCGCTGTGTCCGTTGTCATCAGTCGCCGGGCACGTCACATGAAGGATGACTGGGCAAATGTTTCATCAGCACTAATTATGGCCACTGCCATGATGTATCTCAGACTGTTGGTGATTATTTTTTTGCTGGACAGCTCAATTGCACAAGACCTGTTATGGCTGTTTTCAACACTGGTCATTTTGTCCATTGTCGCCATCACAATCATCCTCTATTCTGGTCATGTCTTACATCACAAGCAGTGTAGTGGTCAAGTAATATTGGCCACGGACTTAAGGTCATTCCAGTAATTTAGTTCAGCGACATTTGGCGCT
>DRLZ01000282.1 GCA_011322755.1 Crenotrichaceae bacterium | reverse complement strand
TGGTTATTAGAGTCAAGTAAGGCCGCATCAACATAATGCGGGTAAAGCGCCAAATGTCGCTGAACTAAATTACTGGAATGACCTTAAGTCCGTGGCCAATATTACTTGACCACTACAATATTCTTCTAATTCAGCAATATTCATGGCTGGATATTATACTCGGATAAATGATAGCTCTCTGTATTCTCTATGTCATTGATATATAGTTGACTACAACCAATATAAAATAATGATATAACCGAGCTGTTTATTCTTGTATTGTTGACAGCGGCTGGTTGTTTAACAATTCAGTATTCCCGCCAACAGCCGCAGTGTTGATGCTAACAGTTTGCTCTATGGCAAAACGCTTTAGATAGTCTGGTCCACCGGCTTTTGGCCCGGTACCGGACAAGCCCATGCCGCCAAATGGCTGACTTCCAACTACTGCGCCGATCATGTTGCGATTGACGTAGACGTTGCCGACATGCGCCTTGTTGATAATCGTGTTGATGGTCTTGTCGAGGCGACTCTGGATTCCAAGCGTCAAGCCGTAGCCCGTTGCATTGACTGCGCGAATAACCTGGTCAAGACTCCCTGTCGAATAACGGATGACATGCAGAACCGGGCCGAACACTTCTTCAGTCAATTGGGACATGTGATCCAGCTCAATCAGACATGGTGCAAAATAACTGCCTGACGACAGCTGTTCCGCAAGCTGACATTGATACCACACATGCGCTTCCTTTTGCATGCGCTGCAGGTGTTGATTAAGCGTTTTCACCGCGTGCTGATTAATGACCGGGCCAACATCAGTTTTGAATTGCAGTGGATCGCCAATTATCAGCTCACGCATGGCTCCAACCAGCTTTTCGATCACCTGATCGGCTATTTGCGTGTCGATAAACAACACCCGTAACGCAGAGCAACGCTGTCCCGCGCTGTTAAACGCAGACTGTATGGCATCTACCACGACTTGCTGTAGCAACGCGGTACTATCCGCTATCATGACATTTTGTCCGCCGGTTTCGGCAATCAGCGGGATGATTTTTGTGTGCCTGGCGAGTTGCTGGTTGATTTTCTGTGCTGTGTCAGTGGAACCGGTAAACGCCACTCCGGCAATGCGTGGATCATTCAAACAGTGTTGTAACAATTGATCGCCACTGCAGGACACAAACTGAAGCATATTTTGTGGTACGCCTGCTTCGTGCAGCAACTGGATACAACGCATTGCCGTTAACATAGTCGCACTGGCTGGTTTGGCAATTACTGTATTGCCAGCCACCAGCGCCGCTGTGATCTGACCGAGAAAAATCGCGATGGGGAAATTCCACGGGCTGATACAAACGAAAATACCGCGTCCTTGATAACTCAAACGATTACTCTCACCCACTGGTCCCGGCAAATCAACCGGTATTGAGAACCGGGTTATCGCCGAGTGAGCATAATAACGACAAAAGTCCACGGCTTCACGCACTTCAGACAGCGCATCGCTTACCGTGCGTCCACCCTCTCGCATACAAAGTGATACCAGCTCCAGTTGTTTTTCTTCAAGTAAATCTGCAGCATTACCCAGACACCTGGCACGTTGTTCAACAACAGCTAATCGCCAGTCCTGAAACGCGGAATCTGCCACGTCAATCGCCTGTTTGATTTGCACGGCATCCGCATAGACAGCCTCCCCGACGATTAAACGCTGATCTGCGGGGTTGGTAACTGGATGGCGGCGCCCTGCACTGGTTTGCCCGTTAATCAGTGGCGACGCGTTGTATTGTTGTTCGGCAAGTTCGCTTATTTGTCGCTCCAGTGTTTGCAATACATGTAGATTGCCCAGATTTACCCCTGATGAATTTTTTCGGTCGGGATACAGCGCTGCCGGCAAGGCAATCCGTTGTGCAACTGATGGTTGTTTTTGACACTCGGCAACCGGATCGCGAATCAGAGCTTCAAGCGCAATATCAGTCTGCTTGAATTGATTAACAAACGCGCTGTTTGCGCCATTTTCCAGCATGCGTCTGACCAGATACGGCAGTAATTCCCGATAATCACCAACCGGTGCATAAATCCTGCAAGGTATTTCCCAGTCAGAATTGCTTACAATCGCATTGTAAATCGGCTCGCCCATGCCAAACAAACGCTGAAACTCATACTCATGTTCATCGCTGCACTGGCGAGCCAGCTCCATGACAGCAGACAACGTGTGCGCGTTGTGACTGGCAAACTGTGGATAAAAATACTCGCCATTGTCAAACAAGCGTCGCACGCATGCAAGATAACTGACATCAGTCGCAAACTTGCTGGTGAAGACTGGATAATCAACCAATCCCTGTTGCTGCGCCCACTTGATTTCACTATCCCAGTAAGCGCCTTTAACCAGTCGCAGTGGAATCGTGCGGTGATACTGACGCGATAATCCAGCCAGCCAGTCGATGACCGAAACAGCCGATTTTTGATAGCTCTGCACCGCCAACCCGAAACCATGCCAGCCAGCAAGCGCCGGGTTCGTATACACTGATGCAAAGATTTTCAGCGACAGTTGCAGACGATAAGCCTCTTCAGCATCTATGGTTACGAACACACCCGCCGCACGGGCTTGCCGGGCAAGCGCTAATACACGCTGACTGATTTCACGAATTACCCGCTGCTGTTGCAACGGTTCGT
>DRLZ01000281.1 GCA_011322755.1 Crenotrichaceae bacterium | reverse complement strand
ATTGATGGTGCGGAAGATCCACAGCATTACACCCGTATCGGTTTCGGACCTGCTGTCGATGAAATGAAAACAGTGGGTCAGGCAAGCGGTACTCAACCACAAACCGGCAAAGAACGCGAAATGGTCACCATTGCCATCGCCAAACGCAAGGGCAGCAATGCCGTCAGTGTTGCTGAGCAAGTCCTTGAACTCACAGAATCACTGCATGGTACGCTGATACCAGATGATGTACTGGTGACGATCACCCGCGACTATGGTGAAACAGCCAATCACAAGGTCAACGAACTGGTTAAGCATCTCGGCATCGCGATTTTAACCATTATTGTGTTGCTGGCATTAACTCTGGGGCTCAAGGAATCATTCATCGTCTCCATTGCTGTCCCCATGACCTTTGCAGTTACCCTGCTTTGTGACCTGATCTTTGGCTATACCATCAACCGCGTGACCTTGTTTGCACTGATTTTATCACTCGGGCTGCTGGTGGATGACCCGATTGTTGACGTGGAAAATATTCACAGGCATTACAAATTACGTAAAGAACCACCGCTGCAAGCGTTACTGACTGCTGTTAATGAAGTCAGACCGCCGACCATTCTGGCGACATTTGCTGTGATTCTGTCATTCGTCCCCATGTTCTACATCACTGGGATGATGGGGCCTTATATGGCGCCAATGGCTTTCAATGTGCCGATTGCCATGTTGTTATCACTGATTATCGCCTTTACCGTGACACCCTGGGCCAGTTACCGTTTGTTGAGAAAAGACTACGGCAAGGATCACGGCAAGCCATTTAACCTTAAAGAAAGTTTTGCCTATCGGTTATACAATGCTGTTCTGGCGCCACTTATTCACACGCCGGCACGTTCACGCTGGTTTTTGCTGGCAATTTTTCTTGCCTTTCTTGGCGCGACCATGCTTGCAGTGACACGTGTCGTCCCGCTGAAACTGCTGCCGTTTGATAACAAGAACGAATTACAGCTGATCATCGACATGCCGCGTGGCTCAACGCTGGAAGATACCGATCAAGTCGCCAAAAAGCTGGGGCAGTTTTTATCCACGGTCAACGAAGTCACTGATTATGAAAGCTATGTCGGACTGGCATCGCCAATGGATTTTAACGGCATGGTCCGGCATTATTATCTGCGTCGGGGCAGTTATGTGGGTGATATTCGCTTGAACTTGCTGCATAAGGAAAAACGTCAACAGCAATCACATGAAATCGCCTTGCGTATTCGTCCCGAAATTGAAAAGATTGGCCAGCAGACTGGCGCCAAACTCAAAATCGTCGAGCTACCACCCGGCCCGCCGGTACTCTCCACAGTGGTTGCAGAAGTCTACGGACCACCGCATGCCAGTTATGACAATCTGATTAATGTCTCCAATCGTGTCAAAAACGCATTGCAACACATTGAAGGCGTGGTTGATGTCGATGATTTTATTGAAGAACCGCATCAAAAGATTCACTTGATGCTCAATCGCCAGCAAGCCGCGCTAAATGGTGTGACAGTTAAACAAGTTGCTAATACTTTGAGTTTGTCACTGGCGGGAGATAATGTTGGAACCGTGCATATCGCCACCGAACGCAACCCGTTAATGATTCACTTGCAATTACCCAGAGCCATGCGCTCATCGGTTGCCGATTTAATGGCATTACGGGTTAAAACCAGTGCTGGAAAACTGATTCCGCTGAGTGAAATCAGCACGGTCGTCAACGAATCTGGCGAACAAACCATTTACCATAAAAACCTGCAACGTCTGTCGTATGTAACTGCTGAAATGGCAGGTCGCAGTCCGGTCGAGGCAATTCTTGATATGTATGACTGGCTTGATGAGAACCCGTTACCGGATGGCTATCACGCTGAAATGGCGGGTGAAGGCGAGTGGAAGATTACAGTCGATGTATTCCGTGATTTGGGACTGGCATTCGCAGCGGCAATGGTGATGATCTACGTGCTGCTGGTTGGACAAACCGGATCGCTGGGTATCCCGCTGATCATGATGATTGCCATCCCGCTCACCGTTATCGGCATCATGCCTGGTTTCTGGCTGATTAACCTGTTTACTGCACCAGTCGCAGGTTATCCAACCCCCATCTATTTTACCGCCACAGCCATGATCGGCATGATTGCCCTGGCCGGAATTGTGGTGCGTAATTCGATTATCCTCATCGACTTTATCAAACGCACTTACCACCGTGACCAGCAAACCACACTGCAGGAAGCCCTCATCGAAGCCGGCGCAGTCCGCTTAACTCCAATACTGCTTACCGCAGCCGCAGCCGTATTCGGCTCAGCCATTATCGTACTCGATCCGATCTTCTCAGGACTGGCATGGAGTTTTATCTTCGGCATCATCGCATCAACCCTGTTCTCGCTGGTGGTAATCCCGGTTGTGTATTTTCTGATCAAGCGTAACGAGCCGAAGCAGTTAGAAAGTCTGGAAGAGATGGTGTAGGTTATCCAGGAAAAGCATTAAAATCAAGGTTCTTGCAGACACAAAACTTATGTTACGAGTGAATCAACAATCATAATCGAGGTCGCCCAGTTAGACGTAACATATCATTACTGAGTCCTCCACTCTGCCAAGCATACCAGCATTGTGACCTAGGGCAATCAAGGCTGGCTATTATCTTTTCCTTTTTTACCTGAAGCACTCATCGTTTGAGCCTGTTATAAAAAAAGGGCCGCTTTGTTGCTACAAGATATTGAACTCCGAAACTTGAGTAAATAGATTCATCAGAGTCGATTAATGCTGTTTCCTCCAGAAGAAATGATTGCAATCATCAGGAAAATAAAAAGCAGTAGTGGCCATGAAAAAGGAGCAATCAGAAAAATAGAGAACATCATAAACAACAACGCTCCCAAAAACATAACCAAACCGACACCCAAAAATGACAGAATCATCACAATGCCGGTAAGGAACAGAACAGCCAGCATTGCCGGAATAACGGCTAACTGTATGAATGGATCAGCCACAGGCTCACCATTGAGCACAACACTGAATTGTCCCGTTTCAGGATGAAACAAGTAGATTAGGCTGGCAATAAAACAGCCAGTGAGTAAAAGAATAAAAAGTTGCTGATGATTTCTGTTTCTTTTCATTTTATTTTATTTTCCTATGATGATTAGATAAAACCCTGACTGATAGTATTCTTGGAAAATATTACAACCTATATCTGATAGATTATTAATGCTTTAATTTATTGACTAATAAGGATGAACAACGCAGAAATCCATCTGATTTTCATTCGCAATTATACTGAACTTTCAAAAAATATTTATGAAAACAAACAGACAATGACACCTAGGAAGTTATTATTCTAAATATTAAACAATTCTATAAAAATCAGTTCATCTCAATGACGGCATCAATTTTATGATCAGGCTTCTGTAAAGAAGAAGATAATAAAATTACCCCTATTGGTATTGTAAATCATGATTTTGTACCCATATAGGTTTTAACTAAGACGGGATATGTAGTTTACAAAAGTACTTCATCCTGCTTTACACCGTTATAAATAACTCGACTACCAATGCTGTCAGGGTCATTACATATTATGTTTGCACCTAAAATGTAGATTGTTATGTCGATTATTTGCCCATGATTATTTTATCGCGATTTATCGTGAATGCAGGTCGTTTATAATGATGAAACATGCCAGGACAGTCAATACAACGATACAGGAAATCGTATTAGCGAGTGCGCTCGTTTTCTCAGGGAATAGTTTTGCTCTTGGAGTCAAAGGATACGATTCCTACCGTCAAACGATGCAAATGCGTGATGTCTATAAGAAGAAAGCGCTTCGTTTTGCTGAAACAGCGCTTCACAACGCCAGAACCGGACTGACAGACCAGACCATCGATTTTATTGTGCAAGCCAGGGAAAATTCGCGGTTTGTCATCAGTGACTTTACGGGCGCTACTTCTCAAAAGATTCATGTCAGACTACGACAGGCAGTAGTGGCTATCAAAAAAAACCAGATAGACAAGGCTGTCAATTATCTGGAAGAAGCGGTTAAGTACTTGAGAAAAATTCAATAAATAACCGCGTCGCTTACTAATCTGGAGCACCTAAAACCAATGCTAGCGAGCAAAATACAAGGATAACAAAGAACTAATACCGCAGTGTTTGTGGCAGCATGAATATTTGGCATGCCAATTTGTCCTGTAATCAGAGTATACAGTTGGTTTTAGGGTTCCCAGTCATGCCATCAGTATGATGTAGACAAAAGAACCCCAATTTTATTCCATACTATGCACAAGTTACTTTACAACACACTGATTTATTATCAATAAATCGCGAAAGGTATATAACGTGATTCTACTTAGTAAAAAAGCATCGTCGTTGACTGAATAAAATCTCAAATATCATCACCGCCAAATAAAATGACGCCATCCATCGCAAGCTATGTCGATCATGTAACCAAAGGTAGCCACACAAAACCAGCCAGCAGCCAAAACATAACAGAATGCCTAGTAAAGGCAACACTGGCTTAATATCGATTTGTTGACACAAGTGAAAGGCTGCATAGTTAATGCTTGTAAAAATCAGTAAAAATGTAGAACTGGCAAACGCTGAAATGACGGATAAATCGCCAAGGTTAACAAATAAAAGAGTGATAGCGCTGATGACACAAAGACTGACCCAGGGAATATCGCGAGTTCGGCTCTTAACCGAAAAAGCCTTGGGTAATGCCTTGTCTTCTGCCATCGCCTTGCCTAATCGTGCCGTGCCAAACAAAGTTGCATTAATCGCTGAGGCTGTTGATAACAGCGCCCCCAGACTAATAAGCAAGAAACCTGCATGACCGAGAAAAGGTTTTGCTGCCACAGCTAATGTATATTCCTTATATTTTACAATTTCTGCTGGTAATAAATTGCCCACGGCAACCAGAGAAACAAGGATATAGATACTGATGGTGATAGCAATAGAGATCATAATCGCAGCGGGAAGATGACGCTGCGGATCTCTCATGTCATTGACTGCATTTGGAATCAGCTCAAAACCTTCATAAGCGACAAATATCAATGCCGCACCCATCAGCACGCCCAGTTCACCCTGATTGAAAACTGGCAGTAGATAATTCGGCTTGACATAAAACAGACCAACGATGGCAAACAGAAAAAGGATTAACACCTTGATAATGACGATAATATCCTCTGTTTGCCCCGATGCTTTAACTCCATAAAGATTAATGGCAAGAAAGGTTAGTAGTATTCCTGATTCCAGGAGATGTTGTATTGGCGAGCCATGATTCTTATCCCCCAGCATTACAGCGCCATATGCTCCAAATGTGTATGCGTAAAGCGCCAGTGTACCGATATATCCAACCAGTAGCAGCCAGCCTCCCAAAGCTGCAAGATTCTGGTGAGTAAATGCATGTTCCATATAGGTAAAACTGCCACCATCGGAACGAAACTTCAAGCCCAGATGCGTATATGACCAGCCTGTTATCAGCGCAATAATACCGCCAGCCAGGAAGGCTAATGGAGCGGCATGTCCGGCGAGCATGACCGATAACCCCAATACGGAGAAAATTCCACCCCCGACCATACCACCAACGCCCATGGCGATAAGCTCCTTGAGCCCCAACAACTGTTTTTTTGATTTCATCAACTTTCTTTCATCTTAGTAACGTACAGTAATACCGAATCTGTCGCTAGAACAACAAACAATGCTAACAGTCTGGTGAGAAGGGCTTGATCCAGAGAACAGTTATTAGCTTTACGTGAGAAGCCACAAAGCTCAGGTTAGATTCCAAATAGAACAATCGAATGAATGATTAGTTCCAGTAATACTGAGCCTCTTCCCCGAGTGCATGATCTATTTCCAGCAGACGATTGTATTTGACTATCCTCTCCCCCCTGCTTGCAGAACCGCTTTTTAAATGGCCGCCGTCCATCGCAACTGTAAAATCTGCCAGGAAATCATCCTCTGTTTCACCAGAGCGATGTGAAATAAAATAACGCCAACCGGCTTCCCGGCATAGACGCACAGCACCAATTGTTTCAGAGACAGTGCCTTTCTGATTGAGTTTAATCAAAGCGGAGTTGGCTGTTCCTTGCTCAATCCCACGCCGAATATACTGTATGTTGGTGACAAAGATATCATCTCCAACGACTTCGATCTTTTCTCCCAATTGATCTGTAAATTGCCTGAATCCATCCCAATCTCCTTCAGCCAATGGGTCTTCCCAAAGAATAATAGGGTATTTTGTCACCCATTCCTTAGCCATATTGCTTAGATCAATACTTTGCATTTGACCGGCTCCTGACCATTTGAGATCGTATAAGCCTTTCAAATCCAGTGAAAATGAATTGGCTGCACTATCCAATGCGATTGCAATCTCTTCGCCCGGACGATAACCAGCCTTTTCAATTGCCTGAATGATCATTTCTATCGCTTCTTCATTGCTGTTCAGATTAGGTGCAAAGCCACCTTCATCGCCGACACCAGTCGCCAGTCCACGGTCTTTTAAAATACCTTTCAGCACATGAAACGTTTCTGCAACATAGCGAAGACCTTTGCTGAATGTAGGTGCGCCCAGAGGAACAGCCATGAATTCCTGAATATCCACATTATTATCGGCGTGCTCTCCACCATTGAGAATATTCATACATGGCACTGGTAACCGTTTTGCCCCAACACCTCCGAGGTATTGATAAAGCGGAAGATTAACCGAAATGACAGCTGCCCGAGCTGTTGCCATAGAAACACCCAGAATTGCATTGGCACCCAGATTGGATTTGTTTGATGTGCCATCCAAATCAATCATGGCGCTATCAATCAAGGATTGCTGATAGACATTCATGCCGATCAAGCATGGAGCGATTTTCTCGTTAACATTGGCGACTGCATCAAGAACACCTTTACCAGCGTAACGGCCCATATCATTGTCTCGTAATTCAACGGCTTCATTTCCACCGGTACTCGCGCCAGAAGGGACAGAAGCAATAGCACTGGTTCCATCGTTGAGTGTTACATTGACGCGTACTGTAGGATTACCGCGGGAATCGAGGATTTCCATTGCCTGAATGGCTGATAGAATGGGGCTTTTCATAATAGTAACTCCTGGTGATATAACAAACTAAATTCAGGAAGCTTTCACGGCGAAACTATCATCATGACATTTAGCTGCACACAATCGATTGATAGCCCATGGCGCGATAAAATTAGTAATAAGAACGATGATAGTAATCACTGAAAACATTGTATCGTCGATAACAGAAAGTATCTTACCGATACTGATAAATATCAGTACTGCTTCGCCTCTTGGGATCATGCCCAAACCAACAGCAAGGTGATTGATGTTTTTTCGTGTCACATAACCGGCTGCTATTTTTCCCGCGACAGCTACAATTAAAAACACGATCGTCAATCCCAGTATTTCAGGTTTGATCAATAACTGTAAATTGACTTGCATCCCTACAAAAACGAAAAATACAGGTGCAAATATTTTCTCTAGCGGAACAATTAGATCCTTGATTAAGCCTTCTTTATCAGGCATGGTGTTTAGAATCATCCCGGCAATAAAAGAACTGCTGATGATGCCGATACCCAGACTATCAGCCAGCCAGCTAACCATCACCACGACTATAATTGGAAGAAGTATCCGGATATGCAGCTCGTCATACTGATGAAGTTCTGGAAGTTGTCGAATCAACCATTTTCCAAGCATGATAATGCCGATAAAAACGACGCCAGAGTAGAATAATAAAGCGATTATCTCAGCAATATTCAGAGTGTCTCCTAATACGATATTGACGATGTACGATAAAAAAAACATTCCGAATATATCATCAAGAAAAGCAGCATGAATCACCAACCTGGCTTCTCTGCTTTGTTGTCTGTTTAACCGGGTAAATATTCGAGTCGTTGCAACTGCACTCGTTGTACAGAGTGCTGCAGCAATAAAAATGTGCATTGATGTACTGGCTTCTGGCAGCAACCATAGGCCAGCGCCTAAGCCAAGAAAAAAAGGAACAAACGTACCTGTAGCAGAGACCAGAAAAGCCAACGGCTCAGCAGCATTAATAATCTCTTCTGTCTTTGTTTCGAGCCCTAATTTGAAGAGTAAGAAAAACACTCCAAAATTGGAAAAAATCCATAATGCAACGCCCAAGAGGATCAGTCCAGGAGATTGGTTAGTGGTGAAAACTGTCGATAATCGATCAACAAATTCCTGGGTTTCAGGCTGATCAGGCGTAAAATAATGCGCGACTGTGTCCGCTACCGACATATTTGATGTCCAGATCGATTTAAATATTTCGCTGGCATCCCCCAAATGCATCAACATGTAAAAAACAGGAGATAAATCAATCCAATACAGTATATTTCCGGCCAACACTCCAATCATCAGCTCACCCAGCATTTCCGGTAGCTGATACTGTCTGGAAACCATATGTCCAATTAAAGCCAGCATCACAATAAATCCGAATTCCATTAAAATAAAAGAAAACGGATCCATCGACGAATATTCTTTGATCATCTCTGGCGACAAATGTCCTGCCTGAGCGGGCAATACCATTGTAGTTATCAGAATAAAAATAAATACCGGAGCTAAGTGAAACTGTTTTTTAAAAAACGAAATCATATGAAATCCTTGCTATAGCGCTGCATCAAAAAATGTGGAGAGGCGCTTAAATACTTTATTACAATACAAATTAGCTGGATCTATCACTTCTCATTGCAAATGGATGCTACACTCGCAATTGACGATAGATTAATAATGCACCCGGATATAAATGCAAAAAACCGGCAAAGCTGCCTTTGCTGTATTCTTCTGCTGCGCGTTCTTCAAATGCCCGGGCCCGCAGCATGTTATGCGTTCGTTGACGTTCCATGACTGTCTGTGTTCTCTGTGGCTAAAAATTCATCCAATGCTTCAAAAAGAGAAGTCATATACATATAAGCAGGACCACCATGCATGATGACTGCCATAAAACCGGCTTCAACGATTTCATCGCGAGTAGCCCCGTGCGCAATAGCACTTTTGACATGAACAGCAATACATCGATCGCATTGTGAAGCCACTGCTCATGCCACATTGATCAGTTCTTTCCGTCTTAAACTGAGTGCCACGCCCGCTTCTGTTTTGTGTAAAAAATTGAGGAAGGATTTGGTTTTACTTGGATAGTCCTTCAGTAGTCGTTGTTTGGTTATCTCCGATTGTTGAGGTAATTCACTCATTCTGCCCATTGTTCTCTCCCGGATTTAATGAAGTTGCTGAATAACTTGTTCGATCTGTCAGGGGTTAGTGTTTAACTGCAAGTTGTTTTTCCACTTCCAGTATATGCAAGGTTGTTTTAATTACGGTATCTGGATTCAAGCTGATTGAGTCAATACCCAGCTCGACAAGAAACTTGGCTATTTCAGGGTAATCAGACGGCGCTTGTCCGCAAATACCCGAGTGTCTGTGATTGCGTCTGGCGCCTTCAACTGCCAGTCTGAGCATTTCTTTGACTCCGGGATCGCGTTCATCAAAATCAAACGAGACCATTTCAGAATCACGGTCTACACCCAGTGTCAATTGAGTTAAATCATTGGAACCAATTGAAAATCCATTGAACAGTTTGGCAAATGCATCGATCTGAATAACATTATTGGGAATCTCACACATCACATAAATTTCCAGACCATCATCACCTTGCTTCAGGCCCAGTTCTGCCATTTTGATTAATACTCGCTCTCCCTCTTCAACCCGACGACAGAAAGGAATCATTAAAATGACGTTGGTTAAACCCATTTCATGACGTACCCGCTTCATGGCGGCGCATTCCAGAGCAAAGCCTTGTTCATACGCGGGATGGGTATAGCGGGATGCGCCACGAAAACCGATCATTGGATTGGCCTCCATTGGCTCAAAAGCGCTGCCGCCAATTAATGACGCATATTCATTGCTTTTAAAATCGGACATGCGAACCACAACAGGTTTGGGATAAAATGCTGCGGCAATGGTGCCAACACCTTCAGATAATCGCTGGATAAAGTAATCAGCCGGCTGAGCATACTGTTTGGTCAGTTTGTTGATGGTCTCCCGTTCAGATTGATCTTTCACCTTTTCAGGTTGCAACAAGGCAAGCGGATGCACCTTGATATATTCATTGATAATAAATTCCATCCGCGCCAGTCCAACCCCATCATTGGGCAGGAAGCTGCTTTTAAATGCAAGCTCCGGATTACCCAGATTCAGCATGACTTTTGTTTTAGGTCGCGACAGTTCTGCGAGATCAGTGTGAATGACTTCAAATGGCACTTCACCACTGTAAATTTTACCGGTATCGCCTTCTGCACAGGAGACCGTGATGATTGCTCCATTATTGATCACCTCAGTGGCGTTTTCACAACCAACCACAGCAGGAATACCCAACTCACGCGCAACAATCGCGGCATGACAGGTGCGGCCACCACGGTTGGTGACAATCGCAGCAGCAATTTTCATGATCGGTTCCCAATCAGGGGTTGTGGTATCCGCGACCAGCACTTCACCAGCATTAAACTTATCAAGTTGTTCGGTACTCTGAATGATGTGTGCAGGTCCGGCTGCGATTTTTGGACCAACCGAATGCCCCACTGCAACCACAGTCCCTTGTTCCTTTAAGCGATATTCTTCCAGTACCGTCCCATGCTGTTGTGATGCCACGGTTTCAGGTCGTGCCTGTACCATGTACAGCTTTTCATCCACACCGTCCTTGGCCCATTCCATGTCCATCGGACGATCATGACCGGCTTTTTCGCTGTATAAACGTTCAACTTTGATGGCGTAATCAGCCAGGGTCAGGACATCCTCATCGGAAACACAAAAACGCTCACGCTCATCCCTGGAAGTCGGGATGTTACAGGTCGCCTCCCGGGTATTGCCTTGCTGATAAACCATCCTGATTTTTTTTGATCCCAGCACTCTTCTCAGAACGCAGCGATAGCCTTTTTCAAAAGTCGGTTTATGAACATAAAATTCATCCGGTTCAAGCGCGCCCTGAACCACATTTTCACCCAAACCATAGGCGGCGGTAATAAACACCACATCACGAAAACCGGATTCAGTATCCAGGGAAAACATGACGCCACTGCTGGCAAGATCAGAGCGCACCATTTTCATCACACCAATCGATAAAGCAATATCGAAATGATCAAAACCCTGATCAATTCTGTAGTGAATGGCACGGTCAGTAAACAGGCTGGCGAAACAGCGCCGACAGGCATCCAGCAACACTTCGTCACCATGGATATTCAGATAAGTATCTTGTTGTCCGGCAAAACTTGCTGTGGGTAAATCTTCTGCCGTCGCTGAACTGCGCACAGCAAGACTCAAGCTGTCACCATATTGTTCTAGAAGCTTTCGGTAAGCGGCAATGATCTCAGTCTGCAAATCGTCCGGCAAACCTGCTGAATAGATGATGTCACGGGCGCGCTTGCCTGCTCTTGCCAGTTGCTTGACATCCAGTGGGTCGATATTCGCCAGTGCTGCTCGTAGAGCATCCCAAGCATTGGCCTGATCCAGCACATAACGATAAGCCTCAGCGGTAATGGCAAAGCCGTTAGGTACTTTAACGCCTTCTGGAGTCAGTTTTTGATACATCTCACCTAACGATGCATTTTTACCGCCAACCAGAGGGATGTCGTCAATACCGATTTCGTTAAAAAAGCGGATATATTGATTAGTCATCATGATTTTCCTGTCATATTAAGAGTTAATCCATTTCATTCCAACGTTGATGAATCAGCGAACAAACGGCAGCTGAAGCCAGGCGAGCGATCACACCATCGGAGCGTGAGGTTAAAATAACTGGAACCTGGGCGCCGATCACAATACCGGCCAAAGTAGCATTGGCCAGGTATTCAATATCCTTGGCCAAAATATTACCGGCCGCTAGATCTGGCGCCAGCATGATATCTGTATCTCCAGAGACTTCACTGTCAATCTGTTTAATCTGCGCGGCTTGTCTGGAGATGGCATTATCAAAAGCCAGTGGCCCGTCAACAATGGCATTTTTAATCTGGCGCCGTTGTGCCATTTTGCTCAGGCACGCTGCATCACAGGTCGAGCTGATTGCCGGTTTGACAACCTCGATTGCTGACAAGGCGGCTACCTTTGGTCTGTCTACTCCGAGAATACGAGCCAGATCAACAGCATTCTGAACAATTTCCGCCTTGATTAACAAATCCGGTTCTATATTAATCGCAGCATCGGTAATAAAAAGCAGTTTATGATAACTGGGCAGATCGGCGATAAAGACATGGCTGACCCGTCTTGAGGTGCGCAGATGTTTCAGGACAGGTCTCATCAATGCATCGGTATGTATCCAGCCTTTTGCCAATGCCTGGGCTTCACCGGACTGAACCAGTTCAATGCCTTTTTGTGCGGCATCATCCTCCGAGCTTGACTCGATAATTGTACAGGATCGACTGGAATGCCCAAGCTTGTCTGATATCGCATGAATAACTGACTGTTTACCGATCAGTATTGGTACGATTAATCCGGCATCAGCAGCTTCGAATGCACCTTTTAGAACATGTTCTTCTCCTGCATCAACAACAGCGACATTGACGGGCGGAAGTGAGCTAGCTTTATTGATTAATGCTTGTAAGCGGACAGGTTCATAACTGTTATTCATCGTTTCCACACCTCAATGATTTGTCTTTGTTCTGTTCATATTGACAGTCGTTATATTAACGATTTGATGAAGGTATCAATACCACAGCCCCATCGATGCGTGTGAATCACTCCTTGCCAACCCATACCCAGTTACGTATTTCCGCTTTATCCTCACCATGACGAGTGATGTATTCCTTGTGATCAACCAGCAGATCATGCATGGCTTGTTTGACATGCGCGCCTACCACGCTGAGCTGTTCGACCCGGTTAATCATGTCGATAACCAGATGATAGCGATCCAGCTCATTGAGAACGACCATGTCAAACGGTGTGGTTGTGGTGCCTTCTTCCTTGTAACCGCGCACATGGATATTTGAGTGGTTGGTTCTGCGGTAGGTAAGGCGATGGATTAGCCAAGGGTAGCCGTGGAAGGCAAAAATCACCGGTTTATCGTGAGTAAAAATCGAATCGAAATCCCAGTTGCTCAAACCGTCAGGGTGCTCTGTATGAGGCTGCAGTGTCATCAAATTGACAACATTCACCACGCGAATTTTCAGATCAGGGAAATAATAGCGCACGATTGAGACAGCTGCCAGTGTTTCCAGCGTTGGTACGTCACCGGCACAGGCCATCACCACATCAGGTTCACCATTCTGGTCATTGCTGGCCCACTCCCAGATACCGATACCAGCTGTGCAATGCTTGATCGCGGCGTCCATTGAAAGATATTGCAACTCTGGCTGCTTGCCGGCCACAATCACGTTAATCTTGTCACGACTGCGTAAGCAGTGATCAGTGACCCAGAGCAGTGTATTGGCGTCCGGTGGTAGATACACCTGGATAATGTCCGACTTTTTATTAACAACATGATCGATAAAACCAGGGTCTTGATGACTGAAGCCATTATGATCCTGACGCCAGACATGTGAGGTAAGCAGATAGTTTAGCGAAGCAATCGGTCTGCGCCAGGGAATTTCTTTGCAGACTTTCAGCCACTTTGCATGTTGGTTAAACATCGAATCGACAATATGAATGAATGCCTCATAGCAAGAGAAAAACCCGTGCCGACCTGTTAATAGATAGCCTTCCAGCCAGCCCTGGCATTGATGCTCGCTGAGAATTTCCATGACGCGGCCATCAGCTGAAAGATGGTCGTCAGTGTCGAGTCTATCGGCAACAAATACCCGGTTAGTCACTTCAAACAACGCTGAAAGCCGATTGGATGCGGTTTCATCGGGCCCCATGACACGGAAATTAGCGCTTTCCAGATTGGCTTTCATCACATCTCTGAGAAAATAGCCCATCACCCGTGTCGCTTCAGCAATGCTTGTTGCTGGCTTGGGGATATCCACAGCGTAATCCCGGAAATCCGGCATTTTCAAGTCCTTGAGTAAAACCCCGCCGTTGGCATGCGAGTTAGCACCCATGCGACGCTCGCCTTGCGGAGCCAGTTGTGCCAGTTCGTCAACCAGTTTGCCATTGTCATCAAACAGTTCTTCCGGCTTGTAGCTGAGCATCCACTGCTCCAGTATTTTCAGATGTTCAGGATTGGTGGCCAAACCAGATAACGGCACTTGATGCGAGCGAAACGTGTTTTCGATGGGAACTCCATCGACTTGTTTTGGACCAGTCCAGCCTTTTGGCGTGCGGAAAATAATCATCGGCCAGATCGGACGGCGGCTGAAACCGTTCTGTCGGGCATCGAGCTGAATCGCCTTGATCTCATCCAGCACACTGTCTAACGTCGCAGCCATTTGTTGATGGACAACCAGTGGATCATCGCCTTCCACGAAATACGGTCGATATCCTAATCCTGTCATTAAGGCAGCAAGTTCGTCATTGTCGATGCGCGCCAGCACCGTTGGATTGGCGATTTTGTAACCATTAAGATGAAGAATGGGCAGCACAGCGCCATCGCGCTCAGGATTGATGAATTTATTGCCATGCCAACTGGTTGCCAGTGGTCCTGTTTCGGCCTCTCCATCGCCCACCACGCAACAGCTGATCAGATCTGGGTTATCCAGAACAGCGCCATAAGCATGCGCAAGTGAATAACCCAGTTCACCACCTTCATTAATCGAGCCGGGCGTTTCCGGTGCTACATGACTGGGAATGCCGCCAGGAAATGAAAATTGTTTAAACAGACGTTTCATTCCTGTTTCATCTTGTGAGATATTCGGGTAAACCTCGCTATACGTGCCTTCCAGATAGGTATTGGCGACCAGCCCGGGGCCGCCATGTCCAGGCCCGGTAATATAAATCACATTCAGATCGCGTTTTTTGATGACGCGGTTAAAATGCACGTAAATAAAATTCAATCCGGGCGTGGTTCCCCAGTGCCCTAGCAGACGTGGTTTCACATGTTCCAACTGCAATGGCTGTTTCAATAACGGATTATCCAGTAGATAAATCTGTCCCACAGACAAATAGTTGGCTGCTCGCCAGTAGGCATCCATACGCTGTAGTTCGTCCGCAGACAATGGCATTGCTGAATGTTCAGTGTCGCTGTTCATTATCACCTCCAAGGGTTAATGTAGACGTTTGCGATGCGATCATCTTTTCTTCGTTGGTGGGAATCACCCACACCGAGATTGGGCTATAATTGGTACTGATTTTGGCATCGCTACGTTTGTTTGCTTCAGTATCCAACTCCACACCCAGCCATGCCAAACCCTGACAGATTTTTTCGCGAATCAGATGTGAATGTTCACCAATTCCGGCAGTAAATACCAGACTGTCCAGCCCCTGAATGGTCGCGATCATCGCACCCAGCTCGCGAATAATCCGGTAAACAAACACATCAATTGCTTGCTGCGCATCTGGATGCCGACTGTCAAGCAGTGTTTTCATATCGCCACTGATACCGGACAATCCAAGCAGGCCGGACTGATGGTGGAGCAGATCAGAGACCGCATCAACCGACAGCTTTTTTTCGCGCAACAGATACAACACCACAGCCGGATCAATCGAACCACAGCGGGTTCCCATCGGCAGCCCGTCCAGTGGGGTAAAAGTCATGGTGGTTGCCACGCTTTTACCCTTGAACATCGCACACAGGCTGGCACCTTGCCCCAGATGAGCGACGACGGTTCGACCATTGGCTGCTTCAGGTGAATAGTCTGACAGAACTGACGCAATATACTCATACGACAAGCCATGAAAGCCATAGTTGCGAACACCCTCGTCATACACGTCTTTTGGCAACGCCAGTCTTTTTGCTGTTTCAGGTTGGGTATGATGAAATGCTGTATCGAAACAGGCGACCTGGGGTAAATCAGGTTGCAGCGATTTCAATGCGTGTATTGCTGCCAGATTGTGTGGTTGATGCAAGGGAGCAAGAGGAATGAGCTGTTGCAGATTATCAAGAACGTTCAAATCAATCGCTACTGGCGCTATGTAATCATTGCCGCCGTGTACCACGCGATGACCTGCTGCCAACAGACTAAAATCAGTTTTATGTTTTAACAACCAGTTGAGGATAGTCTGTAATGCTTGTTGATGTGTGCTGGCAGTTATCTCCCGATCAACGATACGCTTGCCTGACGCTTGATCCGATACAGTAAAATGAGATACTGATCCACGATTGATGCCAGCAACTTGCCCACGATGTAAACACGCAAGACTGTCTGCCTCAAACAAGGCAAATTTGATGCTTGACGATCCGGCATTGATAACCAGTAGGATGGATTGCATGAGCTTATAGGTTGCAATCAGGAATCAGTGACTCGCCTTTGCACTGATACCAGCAGTGGAGATCATCCCAGATTTCCTGAGCTGATTCCGCATACCAGAATAACTCCCTGTCCTCTGGATCAATGGTGCCCTCGTCAATCAGAAAATCGACATCAAACACTTTGCTCCAGTATTGCTTACCAACCAGAACAATCGGCACAGCTTGCATACTGCGGGTTTGAATCAGGGTAAGTGTTTCAAACAATTCATCAAGTGTTCCATAGCCGCCGGGGAAGACCACCAGGGCTCTTGCGCGTAACAGAAAATGCATTTTACGGCAGGCGAAGTAATGAAATTTAAAACACAGCTCGGGTGTAATATAGGGGTTGGGGTATTGTTCGT
>DRLZ01000280.1 GCA_011322755.1 Crenotrichaceae bacterium | reverse complement strand
TAATACTTGAATGTTCATGAGTTCCTCTTTTGAAATCATGGTGCCTCATTAAAAAGCACCTAGTTTGAGTCAAATGGCTCAGATTTCAATTGTTGAAGTGGCTCATTTTTGCATTGTTGGTAACATCTAGAGATGTTTCAATCCACGCGCCCGCGAAGGGCGCGACCCACCCAGAGCTGTAGCAGCATCAGCACTAGTCAAGTTTCAATCCACGCGCCCGCGAAGGGCGCGACGTACATTTTGCGTGCTTCAACTTCCCATGACTTAGTTTCAATCCACGCGCCCGCGAAGGGCGCGACCGCTCAATTATAACTGTTTGTTAATTGAACTTATATTGGTTAAATTGCGCTAACCATGCATTTTTAATTGTTAAAGAACTGTTTTTTTATGAAAAATTTAGAAAAACGTCATTTAATCAACGGCTTGTGGGCCCGCTAACTTCTGTTGTTTTTTATGAGGACAACAGGTCAGCGGTTATAAAATTAACGCATCGCGTAGAATATCGGGCGATTCTTTTGCGCCATGATGCTCAACTTTTTGCTTCCAGTTGGAGCCCAGATGATAAAACCGCAGGCTATCAACCTTTTCATCATAGATATCAAGCAGCGTTGCTTTTAAATCAACCCATTGCGCGGGTGTTAATTCACATTCAAAGACTGAGTATTGAACGCGCATGCCATAATCGAGACAGGTTTTGCTAATTTGACGTAAACGCTTGCATCCTGTCGCTGTGGTCACATTAACGTCATAGGTAATCAACATCAACATTATGATAGCTCCTATCGGGATAAAAACGGTGGGTAGACAGTCAGGTCATTACGCAAAAATTTAGCCAATAACGTTGCTTGCACATGCGGCAGCAAACCAATCTGGATTTTTTCATCCAGGTAAGGATGTTGCAAGGTTTCCTGCTTGCGTTCCTGCCAGGCTGTAAGAAATGCTTTTCTTGTCTCGTCTCGCATCCGTATTGCGCCACTCGCTTCGATGATGAAATCATTTGCTTTGATTTGTTTGCGATTAATCAATGTCAGCGCGAAACGATCACACCACCAGGCGCGAAATTCTTCCAACATATCCAGCGCAAGACTGAGGCGGCCAGGGCGGTCTGTATGTAAATAGCCAACATATGGATCCAATCCCACGCCTTGCAGAGCTGAAGCGATCTCGTGAGTCAGCAATGTGTAGGCAAACGACAATAAGGCATTCACTGTATCCAGCGGTGGTCGTTATGTGCGTCCATTGAACTGAAAATTAGCGCGTTGATCTTCGACAATTAATTCATTGAAAACTGCAAAATAGCGTGCTGCCGCATCACCTTCAATGCCACGTATCTGATCCACATCGTTTTCTTTCTCCAGGGAACGGGTACTGCTGACAAGGTGAGTGACAACCGTTTCAAGTGCTTCACTTTTGCGATGATTGCGCTGGTGTTTCATTAGAATCTGGCGGGCACTAGCCACTTTCGCTGCCACAAACAGTTTTGCCAGTGTGTGCGGTGCATCGTCTGCCAAACGATATTGAGCGCGACGCAACAACACATTGCCGCTTTGTGGTCCTTGCAAGCGGCTCTGGAATTTTCCATAACCCGTGAAAAAAGAAATGCCAATGCCCTGCTCGCCACAAGCTGCCAGCAAGCCTGGCGACACCATTATTCTGCCGTAACAAAACAGATTATTCAGTGTATGTAGGGGCAGTTGAAACACTTTTTCGCGGTCTTGTTTAATCACCAGCGTTTCGCGTTCCTTGTGCAGATAACTGCCATCGGTTGTGATATACAGATTGTTGAGTAACTTTTTCATTCGCAGAACAGTTGCTTGACATAATCCTGACTATGATCATTTTGTTTGGGCATGCACAAATCAAACAAGGAACAGGCTTTACAGGCGCTGCTGTATCCAGCGGCAGGTAACTCACCGGCAGCAAGCAAAGCGCGGGTTGCTGAAATAATTGATTGTGTTTGCCTCCGTAACGCTTGGTCAATTGCAATCCACTCACGTTTGCGAACCTGCCAATACCACAATGCAGCCCGTTTAATCGAAACGTCGCGCATGTCTTCCAGACACAAGACCTGGGCGCACAGCTGCACGCGATCACAATCGCTGACCTTGGGTTTTCCGCGTTTATACTCCACCGGGGTCAAACACAGTGGATCATCTCTGATTTCCAGCAAATCCAGCTGTCCGTGAATACCCAATGATTGCGACTGCACTTGCACGCTACGTTCAGTCCGCAAGTTGACGCGTGTTTCAGCCTCGTGACTATGGACTCGTTGGTGCAACTGATTTCCCAGCGCTGTCAAATAATTATCCTGCCATACACGCTCAATGTGAATATAAGCGCATTGACGTGGACAAAAGACGTAATGTTGCAAGGCAGAAATGGGGATTGAATCATCCATATTGAGTGATATCAACCGACACGACGTATTAGCTCAACACCGTTTGGCATGTTTTCAGAGTCAACCTGCACAGAATAGTTGCTGAATGAACGCGGTGCTGACACATCCGGTTTTAGCTCAACCTTGATGCGTTCAAAAAGACGATGCGCCGAAGCATTTCCCAGCTTGCTGTTATGTTTAAATACATACAATCCCCGTGCAGTCATTTCGCCACGCGCTGCAGCACGATCATGCTCAAACATGTGTTCCAGTGATTCAAACAATAATTCAAGATCATCGTCACCAAAACCAGTTTGTTGAGCAAGATGCGCTGAAATAAAGCCATGACTAATGTATAAACCATACGGCACGGTGAACTTTCGACCCATGGTTCGGTTGTCGCCAGATTGTTTTTCAGCCTCATCCAAGGTAGCCACAGCCATCCGTGTAATCGAATGCTCCTGGGATACAATCGGGTTCACGGAACGTGCAAAGGTCATTTGCACTGGCCCTCTAACCTGTCCGCAATTCACGCGAGTGGACATGACGGCTCCAAAAGTACGTACATCATAAAAATTCTGACATACCCATGCACGAGCTTTTTCTACTGTTTCTTTAGAGCCTTTGCGTTTTTTATCAGACTCAAGCTCATCTGCTGCGTTTATTTTCCGGTAGGCTTCACGATTTGTCTCATTCAGAATTGCTTTTTCCTTAATGTAAATATCGTAGGGGCGTTGTTCTTCCTTTGTTAGCAAGACAAAATTTCTGAGTTTTCGTTTCAAGCAAACATCTGTCACCAATCCCTGCCCGGTTTCAGCATCAACGCGAGGTAAATTACCGGCATCAGGGTCGCCATTTGGATTACCGTCTTTTACGTCAAACAGATAAACAAAGTCGTAACGGTTTTCAAGACTCATTTAGTTTCTCCTTGATGGTTGTTGGGTTTGGTGAAAAATGCCTGGCGTTGGTGGTAGTAACCAACTGCAAATCGGCCCTGATCTTGAAGTGTTAAATTACTGGGTAAGTCTGCAGCTATTTCAGAAAAAATCTCCCCGAGCAGTCTTTCAAAATAGATTTTGAGTCCAGCACTCTCAAGTTTGGCAAGGTGATGATTTTTCAACTTTAACAAGGTAGCGAATACACTGACCGGATTCGCTGAAGCTGCACTGTAATAACGATCTCTTATTGTGGCATTAATACCGGGATTGGCTTTTTCCTGTATTTTTTCCAACACGGCGAATAACCGGCCAAGCCGATACGCCGTGTTGTTGTCTTTATCCAGGCTCACTTTGATTTCCTCCGTGGATTGCATGCGATTAAGATACGCCTTGATGACTGCGGCGCGTGGATAGTTCACCGACTGTTCGGCTTTATTACGTCGAATTGCGCTAGCCAGTAATGTGTATGGATACGACCTGCCAGTCAAAATGCTTTGCATCACATTTCCAGCGAGATTAGGTGGAATATTTTCGCTTTTTGACTGGGTGGCAATATTAACCAGTAAACGGAATAATGGGAGAAAGTCAGGCTCATGATCAGCATGAACAATTTGTAATTCTTCAAAATACTGACTGGTTCTCTGGCTGATTTCTGCGACTGTACCCACAATCCAGAAGCGAATGGCGATTCGTGCTGCATTTGGCGCCAGACCAAGCACGTAAAAACGATTGTTTTGCTGATCAACCGACAAGGAACCTCGATTGACTGCATTCAAAACTGAACGTACTGCTTCCGTGTATTTGTCCGGATCATCTTTGATCGATTTTGGCGTTGCTCCCCAGATTGTTTGAAAATTGTGTTCCAGTGAATCAGTTTTTTCTGCCCAAAAAACAGTGGATGCATCCCCAACCTGGATGCGCTGATCCGAGCCTTTTCTGAGTAAATGGTTTAGCGCTGTGGTGTAAGCAAATGTTGCTTTTTCTCCTACAGGAGCATTTTTAGACTGGATTTTCTTTTTTGCCGAGGTTCTATTGACAACATAAGAGTAATAAGCATCCTCATTAAACGATACAATTTTTGCCGTTGCTTTAGCGTCTTTAATCGAGGTGGCTGGATGTAACTGACTTATTGAAGCAGTCTCACCGCTTACTAAACAAGTTTTGTTTCCAATGCAACTCTTTAGAAAATCCTTTATCACCAGTGCCTTTACTTTAGGACGCTGACAAACCAAATAAGAATCTCCTCTTAGCATATATGCTACCCCTGTATTCGTTGTACATATTTCATCGAATAAGACATGAGAATTCAGCCAAGTTGAATCAAAGTTGTCTAAAAATCTGAGGACGGCTAAAACTCCTTCATCGTCTTTTTCTAGCTTCAGATAAAATTGTCGAATAAATTCAATAAATGTATGAAACCTTTTAATAGCCAATTCGTATGTTTTTTCGTCTTTCTTGCTAACTCCCAATGAATACCGTGGATGATCCCAGAGTAGGAAAGATGTTTGCCAAGAATTTGTACCGGTTCGATCACATGTTTTTGGTACCCACTCTACTTTGCCTGTCTTCTTACGCCCTTCGATATGTCGAACATCTCTGATTTGAATTGGTTTGCCATTTAAATCAACTTCTACAACAAATCCAATTTTATTCGCTTCATAACCCCATGGCGGTAATACGGCATCATGTCCATTTCCACTTGTCTTGCTATAGGAATATTGTTCCAAGGCTTGTAGAATCATCCTCGCACCTCCTCACTGTCCCAATCCGGAATCAGAATCACGCCTTGTTGCATAGAAGCATTAAAGAATCGTGGCGCGGGATCATTCGGATCTGAAAAATCCATATCATAGAGCATCCAGCCCAACTCACGATTATCTTGAATGGTTGGTGATTTCTCTGCCTCTTCTTCGATCAGTCGAAAATCAGCTGTAAATTCACGTGTACCGAGATAAGGCTGGTTAAAACACTGGCCTTGCCGGGCGCGGCGTTTAAACATTTCGGCAAACTTGACATAACTATTGTCATTATTCTGACTATCAATCGGACGTAAATGCGGGTAACGATGAGTGTGCCTGGAATCATCCTGCAAACTGAAAGTGGCATATAACCGATAAGCCACATCGCGAAGAAACAGTCCGGCGCGTTGCTGGCGATCATCTTCAATCAATATCTGTAAGTTGGCATTGCCGCCTTTCATGGTTGTTTTGACATTGCGCTCGCTGATAATCGAGCTGACTTCATTGCGCCGGATTGTAATCCAGTGAATCGGTTTTAACACTTCTATCTTTTTGATTTGCCAGCGCATTGCTGGTTTCCATAAGATAGCTTCAAAAACAGCGCGTGCTGCGGAAGGTGTTATCACATCATAGGAAACACGCTCGACTTTCATTTCCGGGCGGGTAAAACATGCAAACCCTCCGCTGACTTGTAAACAAAATGTTTCCAGACTGGACATAGGCTTCCTCAAAAAACTGTGTTTTGTGGTGTAAGTACAGGTGATTCGGTTTGTAAACCTGTTTCATCGTCATAAACACATGATGCTGACTGGGCATAAAAACCGGGTGAAATTTCTTCAATAGCGCCCTGATTCATCAAGGCCTGATGCTGATAGCGATAAAGACTGACGCTGTAACGTTGTAGTTTGCGCAAAAATCCAGCGTTCTGGTTGCTTTGCCAGTTGCCCCAGCAAGCGGTCAACCTCACCGTTTTCCTCACCGAAACGAACAAAAATCGAGACGGTCTCCTGATTGTCGATCAAACGGAAATTTTGCGCGGCAGTACGAAATTGTATCTGGCAGGCATCTGCATTTTTCTGAAGTTTGCTGAGTACGCAGGATTTGTCGTGATTATCGACAGCAGCAAACAAGCGAGTGAAATAGTCTGTAAATGTTGCTGGCGCTTGAAGATTGCCGTTAAACCCACTTAGCATGGAAACGGCTGTTTGCGTACTGATTGTTAACATTCCAAGGGGCGTTTTTGAAGGTGGAATAAATACCACGATCTTGCCACGCTCCATGCGTCCTTCTCGATTGCAGCGACCCGCTGCTTGTACAATCGAGTCAAGACCCGCCATTGCACGAAAGACAACCGGAAAATCCAGATCAACGCCAGCTTCAATTAACTGAGTGCTGATCACACGTGTTGGCTCTCTGTTCTTTAGTCGGGTACGGATGACTTCGATCACCTGCGAACGATGTTCTGCGCACATGAGACCTGAGAGGTGAAATGTCCCTTTAGGCATTAATGCGAACAGATCGCGCGCATCCTGCCGCTTGTTGACGATACACAAAACCGAGTCGTGCTCTTGTAACTGATCGCTAATGGTTTCCCAGCTTAGTGGTTGATCAAATAGTTCAGGCAAATGAAAATCGACCCGTTTTAGGACTGAAAAATAGCGTGATGGATCGTCGATAATTTCGCGGCTATCGATTCCCTGTAACAGCTGCTTGCCAAATGGATCTGACAGTAAATCCAGACCAGTTGGCGTTGCTGTTGATAACACAAAGCTCACACCGTAATACTGTTGCAACAAATCAATTGCATGTCGTATCGGTTTAAGATGCTCAACTGGTAACAGTTGGGTTTCATCAATGACGATGACGCTGTTGACCAGATTGTGGAGCTTCCGACAGCGACTGGTGCGGGCAGCATAAAGGGATTCGAACAATTGTACTGTTGTCGTCACAATCAAGGGAGCATCCCAATTTTCAGTTGCCAGACGCGACCAGCTAGATTCCTTGTTGTACTGATCGGCATCTGTGTTGCTATGGTGTTCAACAACAATCTCGCCGAGCGAAGCAAATATGTCACGAAAAATACCTGCTGTTTGCTCAATAATACTTGTGTATGGAATGACATAGATGATTCTACTTTTATTGTGAGAAACAGCATGTTCCAGTGCAAATGCCAGACTGGATAGGGTTTTTCCACCACCAGTCGGAACTGTCATGGTAAAAACACCGGGTTGGTTTTGGGCCGCCTGACGGGATTGAGTTAATATCTCGTTTCGAATTGTGTTCAGCTTTGTCTGCTCATTTCCGACTGCAAAGCTGCACATATGCTTATTAAAACAATCCAGCATCTGCATAATCGACACTTTACTTGCCCGGTTCATGGCTTTGTCTGGATTCATGAACACTTCAGTATCCAGAAAGTCAGCATCTACCAAGCATGAAAACAACATTCTTATCCACATGTGTCCGGCTTCTGGATCGCCCAATGATAAAGTTGTTGGGGGCTGACTGCTTAAAATATGCTCAGGAATTGCTTGAGCCAAGGCTTCATTCAAAAAAACCTCATCATCAGTAACGATTTCACGCAAGCCGCGACCTTTGCCCTGATCAGGTTCATAATCAGGCAGTCCGGCATGATGTCCTGCTATCAAGTATGCCAACACCAAGCCCCACGGCTCCTGTTGCGCTGCATAAACAGCACCTGTGGATGCATGCGCAGTTTTTGGATTATGTTCACTACTCACATGCGCTTCCGGGTCGTAACCTGAATCACGTTTGATGTAAGCCTGAAAAGCAGGCCGGTATTTTCCAAGATCATGCCAGCGACCTGCTATTTCTGCCCAGTCTGAACCGATCAAGTCAGCAAATTCAGCCGTTTTTTTGGCGACCTTTGTCAAATGATCAGCCAAGTCATGTGTAATATACTGTTGATTACAAAATGTAACGTGGGCAATTGATGTTTTATTATGTGACATGGGAAACTGTAATCAAGCTTATATCGATTGAGATATTATTCGTGCTAAATATAATATTTAAAACATATCATATCAACAGATATTATACATTTCATAAAAACAATTGGTCTGACATTAAAAGTGCTTAATATCAGACAGGATGTAAAATGATATAGTTTATTTTAATAAGCTTTTAGTCATCATTGAGAAAAGCCATATTAGAATAGCGTATCTGTTAGCGTCTATTATGATCATAGCTCAGCTTCAGAACAGAGAGTCTATAACTGCT
>DRLZ01000279.1 GCA_011322755.1 Crenotrichaceae bacterium | reverse complement strand
TAACAGCCAGATCGATAATCCCTTGTTGCTGCCCTTTTTTTAATGCCTCTGCGATGGTTGCTTTCCAGCGTTGGAAAAAGTTGTCGATGCGTGTTCTGAAACCTTCGTCAATCGGCGACATTTCCTGTGCCAGATTGTTTAACGGGCAGCCGAGCTTGAAAAATTCCTCGTCCCAGCTTTTTTCCAGTTGCTGGCAGATGGTGTAGATCCCTTCCAGTGGATCTTTAAAATCTTTTAGTGGATTAATCCATAATTCAGTGATTCGTTGCTGTATTAGTTCTTCAAAGACCGCATAGCCCAATTCCTGTTTACTGGCAAAGTGATGGTACAAAGCGCCTTTTTTGAGTCCTGTCTTGTCCAGCAGACGGTCGACTCGCATGCCTTGAAATCCGTGTTTATGAATTTCTTCAAATGCGGCTGTCATGATCTTTAGCCGGGTGGTGTGCGGATTGCGTTTATTTGTCATTACCTGACTCCAGATTATTTGATGATAGAAACATTATAGACAAACTAGTTCGTCTGTGTTAGGATTTTTCAATAAGCAGACTGGATCGTCTGTTAATTAAATAATATCATTGTGAGGAATAATTAATGATCGATCTGTATACAGCAAACACATTTAACGGCCAGCGTGTTTCCATTATGCTGGAAGAAATTGGTCTGGAGTATTCTGCGCATCGTGTTGATCTGTCGAAGGGCGAACAACATCTGGCTGATTTTTTAAAACTCAATCCCAGCGCCAGAATTCCTGTTCTGGTTGATAACGACAGTGGTACTTCAGCGCCTTTGGTGCTCACACAATCAGTTGCTATTTTGCAATATCTGGCTGAGAAGTCGCAGCTTTTGCTCCCGGAATCGTTAGCTGAACGAGCCAGAGTGTATGAGTGGATGCATTTTCATGCAATTGATATTGGTTCGACTATTTTCAGTGCTTTTTATCTGCAACAGCGCATTCAACCCACACAACAGCAGGCGGCAGATCAACTCAGGCAGCGCATTCATGAGCTCTATCACTTTTTCGATCAGCAACTTGCAAAACATGAGTTTCTGGCTGGAGAACATTACAGTATTGCCGATATTACAGCCCTGCCTGCCGTCATTTCACAACAAGATAAACTGTCCAGTTATCCCAATCTGATGCGCCGGTTGCAGCAGTTAAATCAACGGCCGACCGTACAGCGTGGCATGACAGTTCTTGATCGAGGATTGAGCAATGCAAACTGAGCAATCCTTGGCATATCGTTTTTTTACCGGGGTGACAGCAATCCCCAGGACAATTATCTTCCTGACATTTGTAATGATTGTTGTCACCGCCGCCTACATTCCGACATTAACGATTGACTCCAGAGCTGAGTCTTTCTTGCCAGATGATGATCCAGCGTTGTTATACCGCGAACAGGTTGAGGACATTTTTGGTTTAAAAGACCCGATGGTGATTGCGGTGATCAATCAGGGCGAACACGGTGTGTTTAATCCTCAAACATTGCAACTTGTTCTGTGGTTAACCGATGCCGTGATGACCATGCCTGAGATTAACCGTGATCGCGTGGTGAGTCTTGCGACAGAAGATAATATTACCGGCAATGAAGAGGGCATGGTGGTGGAGCCTTTTTTTGAAACGCCACCACAGTCGCAGCAACAAGCCGACCAGGTTCGGGCCGCGGTGATGGATTTCCAGCTATATCTTGGCAGTCTGGTCGCGCGCGATGGTTCAGCGACATTGATTGTCACCGAAATTGTCAATGATGAGGATGCGCCTGAAGTCTACGGGCGTTTGCTGGAATTGATCAAGCTGGCGCCTGTTGAAAATGGCGAGCGAATTCATCTAGCGGGCGATGGCGCGGTATCCGGCTATCTGGTGAGCTATATTAATGCAGACGCGGCTAGACTGGTTCCAGTTTCGGTTGTCATCATTACATTACTTTGCCTGATTGCGTTTCGCACCTGGCGGGGTGTGTTGATTCCTGGTGTGGTGATACTGTCAGCAGTTGCCACGGCAGTTGGTTTAATGGCTGCCGCCGGTGTTCCTGTTTATGTGATTACCACCAGTATGCCGATATTACTGGTTGGGATTGCAGTTGCTGATTCAGACCATGGTGTCGATGTGGCGACCGGTCCTGGTGACAACACTCACATCCATGGTTGGTTTTCTGGGAGTCTCCATTTCTTCCTATATGCCACCCATGTAGAGTTATGGAGTGTTTTCTCTGATAGGCCTTGGCGTGGCCGGATTATTTTCATTGACGTTTGTTCCGGCAGTGCTGGTGTTGCTCAAACCTGTCCCAAGTCCAGGTTTAAATCAAGTGGACAGCGGTTATAAGGTGACTATATCAGCAAGATCATGAATCGTTTTGGTGATTGGGTGCTGGTCAATCCAGGTAAGGTTCTCGGGTTGGCTTTGATCGTCAGTATGCTTGGTGTGATGGGTGCGCTCAAGCTGGAAGTCAATGAATCCTGGGTGGAGAATTTTCGTACCAGTGAGCCTATTTTTTTGGCTGATATCGCTATCAACTCAACCCTGGATGGTTCCAACACGCTGGATATTGTCATCGAAACGCCCAACAAGGAAGATCTGTTCAAGTCTGAGAACTTACATCGTATCGAAGCACTTCAGAACTATTTTGTCACCTTCAGGGTGTTCTGGCTGATGCTGACTTTATTGGAGATGATGTGCTGGGGTGGATACTCAAGTAGTATCTCCGTCTTATCTGCGCAGAGTATGTTCCAATCCATAAATGAGTCGAAGAAGGAGAGAGCCAAGGTCATTCGCTAACCGATATGCGGGGTCTGTCAATGGCTCACTTCCATGGTCATCGACAATTGGCACTAAAAAAATTCTGTTTCGAGCGACTCGGTTATGGAAGCGCACGTCTTCTGACAAGTTAAACTAAGTTTTGACTGCTTGTAGCCAGGGTCAGGATCAAAGGGTACTTCTTTGAATCGGGCAGAAACAGCTGCTTCTACCCGAAGATTGATTAACTGTGTTTATACCAGTGCCGTTATGTGGCTAGTGGATGTATTCTGTGAAGGTGTGGTTGGCAGCTTATTCGTAGATATCAAAATAATCGCCGTAGCTAGAATTGACATCAAAGTCTTGCCAGACAAAATCCGGATGGACAGCCGGTTTGCTTGGAATCATAAATGTTGCAACATCCATTACACCGCTTAAAGTGCGAGATAAGGTATGCATTGTGCCTTGGAGTAAACCAAAAGAGGCGCCAAACGCTACATTGTGCTCATTAGTGACGTTAATAATTGATTTGGGCAATTCTATCCAGCCGGTCGCTACATTTGCCAGACCATTCAATGCTTTGTAACCAATTTGTTCGCCATAGCTATCACGTTGCTGATCTGCATTCGCAGAGAGTGGCAGCCATGCAAGAATGATTGCAGCGAATACTGAATTTCGAATTAACTGTTTGTTCATAGTTATCCCATATAATTTTGTTACTGAAGCAACACTGTTCATTACAGTATTTCTTCCGGTCGTGGGTCGTTGTAAGACAAGTAACTGCAACCAACTGATATTAAGACTAAATAACCAGATTGAAAGGATATCATAGCCAATGTAGAACGCAGTGTCGACTTTTTCAGTGCGCAGCTTAACAGCAAGTATAGACAGCTCAACGCATTTTTGTTGAAAACATCACAAAAAATTATTGTTTGTAAACAAAACTTAATTTTTTAATAACAACAGCGCGAATGGTTTCAGGTTCAATGTTTATGCTGATGAGTGACGAAGAAGTGTTGCCGACTTGCATTAATCAAAAAGGCAAGTGAACTGAAACACGTTGACATGTACGTCTTTTAGGCAGGAGGCTGTTTCGAGAATTGACAACCGATTGCGGGAAAGCTGAATTTGACCAGATTTTCCCATTATTTTCGCTAAGATAACGCAACTATTCACCTCATAGATAATGAAAAAAGATAAAATAGACTCAGTTTTCCCTGCTGGTGATGGCATCTATTCTCGGGCAGCTTCCTGGTGTCTCGAAGTTGATACTGCGCGCTAATCTTCCGGAAATTTCTAGATACTGCTTTAGGCGGCTCAGCCGAGACAAGCGAAGCGGATAAACTTTAATCATGAGCCCAGAATGAGTTATTCAGACATCAACCAGTTCAGTCAACAGTGTATCCGTCAGGTTTTTACGGCTTGTTTTCTTTTAACTGGAAGTTTTTTAATTTTCAATCATGTAGTCTTTGCGCATGGTGTGGTTCACCAGCGAATTGATGAGCTGACAGCGCAGATTCAACAGAGTCCGGACAATACACAGCTATTGTTTGAGCGTGGATTATTATATGCAGATGATC
>DRLZ01000278.1 GCA_011322755.1 Crenotrichaceae bacterium | reverse complement strand
GATTGACATTGGTACAGTTAATATTGAGTTGAATGGCAGGTAAAGAACACGGAACTACTTTACCGGAAACCTGTCTAGTGATTCAATAGTCAAGCTGGCTATATTGGACTTTGTGATACACGCAAACACTTATCATTACTTAACTATCAGGATATATTTCTATGAAAAAATCGATTGCAACATTCTTTTTTGCTGTTGCGGGAGCAAACATGAGTTTGCAGGCAGCTGATCTCAAACTGGAAACAGATCGGGATAAACTCAGTTACAGCTTGGGAATGATGATTGCTGAACGTGTTGCGAAGCCATATAAGGACATAAACTATGAAGTATTGCTGGAAGGTTTAAAAGCACAACATACTGGACAGGAAACACTGTTAAAACAACAAGATGCTAATATGATTATCAGTGATTATCATACACAGCTGATTAAACAGCGATCTTCAAAAGCCAAGTTAGCAGGTGATCAATACCTGGCCGAAAATGCTAAAAAACAAGGCGTGACAGTTACAAAAAGCGGGTTACAGTACGAAGTATTAAAAGCTGGTGACGGCCCCAAGCCAAAAGCAACGGATACTGTCAGTGTCCACTATGTCGGTACATTGCTTGATGGAACCGAGTTTGATAGCTCTGTAAAACGTGGCACACCATCCACATTTCCATTAAATCGCGTTATTCCAGGGTGGACAGAAGGTGTGCAGCTAATGAATGTTGGTAGCAAATACCGCTTTGTGATTCCGTCTGATCTGGCTTATGGAACCCGGGGTGCAGGCGGTAAAATTGGACCTGGAGAAACCCTGATTTTTGAAATTGAATTACTGGAGATTAAAGACAGCTAGTACATCGTCCAGCTTATATTGACGGGTAAAGGCAGTCTAGAAATAGTCAGCTGCTAGGCGCACGAGAGCAGGACTAGCAAGCTAATCCAAGCGAGTGCAACAACGTAGATGGTTGTTTATTGGCTGTTTGTACTCGTCAATATAAACTGGACGATGTACTAGTATGGGTCGATGTGGCCGTGATTAATAGCGGAAATCGTTGAGCGCCGTTATCAATCACGGTCTTTAGCGTGGCAGCCTGAGAAAGCTTCAGTCAGTGCGCTTTCTGTATCCTGTCACTGTTTGCTGCCATGCCAGTGAAGAAATACTTGCGGGACAATGCAGATTCAGTAATTGCGAAAAAGTCTTACGCGGAATTAATCTTGCGCCCATGCTGGCAAGATGATCGTTGTAAACCTGGCAATCGACAAGTTGATATTGCCAGTCTTGAGCCAATTGCATCAATGTCGCGAGCGCAACTTTGGACGCATTGCTCACACGGCTAAACATTGATTCACCAAAAAAAACCTGTCCAATGGCGACTCCGTATAATCCGCCAACCAATTCGTTATTTTTCCATGCTTCAATCGAGTGAGCGACTCCAATTCGATGTAGTTCGATGTATGCAGTCATCATCTGCTCTGTAATCCACGTACCCCCATCCTCATCGCGCGGTTCAGCACAGGCACTGATAACCTGTTGAAATGCGCGATCCCAGGTTATTGTGAAATCACCACGTCGGAGTATTTTTCGTAAACTGCGACTGGGCTGGAATTGCTCTGGTACAAAGATCATTCTGGGATCAGGTGACCACCACATGATCGGTGAGCCATCATTAAACCAGGGAAAAATACCATGTCGATAGGCATTGAGCAGACGTTCCGGTAACAAATCGCCACCAATCGCTAGTAATCCATCGGGTTCTTGCAGCGCATTGTCTACATTCGGGAAATCCTGCCCGGGATTGTTGGCATTCAGCTGAATAATCATTTGGCTGAAGCTGAAGGGTTTGTTTGTTCGGTTCTCCGGTATGGTGAATGCGCTGCCAGCTCACTCATATACGCCTTCAAGTGTTGCCCCTCTTTTTGTACATGCCGGCGAATTGCGTGTTTGAAACCTTGATGAGCAATCCAGTGGTACGATGATGTTTCAGTTGGCACAAAACCACGGCTGATTTTATGTTCACCTTGCGCACCCGGTTCAAAGTGCTGGATTTGGTGCTCGATGCAGTATTCATGTCCCTGGTAATAGCAAAGTTCGAAATGCAAACAAGGAATATCTTCAAACGCACCCCAGTAACGACCGTATAAACTGTCTGATCCACGCAGAAAAAATGATGCGGCGATAATTCGCTTGTGGTCACTTGCCAGAACCAGCAAAATTGCCTGTCCCATGGTTTCGGTTATCTGCTGAAAAAATTCCAGTGTAAGCGCTGGATAGTTGCCATAACGCTGAAAAGTATGCAGGTAAAGATTGTAAAATGTGTGCAATTGATGCTCAGAGATGTCATTTCCAGCAATTTGCTCAATACTGATATCGGCATCCTGAATTGTTCGTCTTTCTTTTTTGATCTGTTTGCGACGCTTCGACTTGAATGTATTTAAAAATGCTTCGAAACTATCGTAATTCCGGTTTTTCCAGTGAAACTCATAACCAAAACGCTTGATTAACTGACTGGACTGCTGATATGCAAACAGATCTGTCGGGTAAAGTATATGCAGCGATGAAAAACCGGAGCGATGGGCGTAAAGAATGAGTTGATCAAGTAGCTGTTGTTTTAAGGCTTGATCTGCATGCGGAGCAACCAGTAAACGAGGGCCGGTGGCCGGTGTAAATGGTGGGGCAATGACGAGCTTTGGATAATACGCAAGTCCTGATTTCTCATATGCATCAGCCCACGCCCAGTCGAAAACAAATTCTCCGAGTGAATCGTATTTGATATAGAGTGGCGCTGCTGCCAGCAACTCACCATTGTTGTTTTCCAGAACAAGATAATTGGGAATCCAGCCAGTTGATTCACCAACACACCTGGTTTGCTCAAGTGCCAGCAGAAACTGATGATAGAGAAAAGGGTAATTATTGCCAACCAGCGCATTCCAGATTTCAGCGCTCACATCTTGCAGGCTGGAAATAACTCGTGGCGTGAGTTCCAATGTATCGTGATTGAGATTGAAATGACTGGTTATTCGAGATTATCCAGAAATTTCTCGGCATCCAGTGCCGCCATACAACCCGTTCCAGCTGAAGTGACAGCCTGCCGGTAAACTGAATCGGAAACATCGCCAGCTGCAAAAATACCTTTTATGCTGGTCTGGGTTGCGTTGCCTTTATTACCACCCATAACTTTAATATAGCCATATTCCATGTCCAGCTGGTTTTTAAAGATATCGGTATTTGGTTTGTGTCCAATGGCGATAAACAAACCATGAATATCGATATTTTTGGTTGTTTCGGTTTTAACGTTTTTAATACGAATTCCAGTCACTCCGGCATTATCACCCAACACTTCATCAAGTTGATGATCCCATTCTATTGTTACCTTGCCTTCCTCAGCTTTTTTCAACAGCCGGTCAGCAAGAATTTTTTCCGAGCGAAACTTGTCTCTGCGATGAATGACGGTCACATGAGAGGCAATATTTGAGAGATACAAGGCTTCTTCAACTGCTGTATTTCCCCCGCCAACCACAGCAACCGGTTTGTTACGATAGAAAAAACCGTCGCAGGTAGCACATGCTGATACACCGCGCCCCATATACTCGGTTTCAGATGGCAACCCCAGATATTTGGCTGAAGCACCCGTCGCAATTATTAACGCATCACAGCTGTATGAGCCTGAGTCACCAATCATGCTGAAAGGCTGTTTACTCAAATCCACACTATTGATATGATCGCTGACGACTTCAGTATCAAAGTTTTCTGCATGCTGGCGCATGCGTTCCATTAATTCCGGACCCTGAACACCATTTGCATCACCCGGCCAGTTTTCAACATCAGTGGTTGTGGTTAATTGTCCACCGGGTTGAATACCAGCGATCAGTACAGGTTTTAAATTAGCGCGAGCAGCATAGACAGCCGCTGTATACCCTGCTGGGCCTGATCCCAAAATGATTAGCTTGCAATGTCTGGGCTTGCTCATGTTTTTTTCCTTACTCAGATAATATTAACGCTGTTATTGGTGTTTGTTGATTATCATAGCGCAGTCGAGATGATTTTCGTACTATGCAATTATATATGGTCAATAGTTATTTTTTTACGTGAAACTATATTTTATTTCCGATTTGCTCTATGTTAGTGTCTGCAACATCCTATAAAATAACTGTTTTGTTTTAATCCAGCTGAAATTAGAGAGAGACATAAGATTGACTGAAAAAAAATATAGTATTGCAGTTGTTGGTGCGACCGGTGTTGTTGGAGAAACCATGCTTTCTATTCTTGAACAACGCAAATTTCCTGTGCATCAAGTGTTTCCGCTGGCAAGTCATCGTTCTGCAGGAAAGCGGATACAGTTTAACGGCAAGTCAGTTATAGTTGGAGATCTGGCTGAATTTGATTTTTCAAAAGCACAGATCGGTTTGTTTTCAGCCGGAGCTGATATTTCAGGTCAATACGCACCGATTGCAGGTGCTGCTGGGTGTGTCGTAATTGATAATACATCGCGATTTCGATATGACGATGATATTCCACTCGTTGTTCCAGAAGTAAATCCGGAATCATTACAGCAGTATCAATCACATAATATCATCGCAAATCCAAATTGCTCGACCATCCAGATGGTTGTCGCATTAAAACCGATTTATGATGCCGTTGGTATTAAAAGAGTTAATGTGTGTACATATCAAGCAGTTTCAGGCAGTGGAAGAGAAGGTGTAGAGGAATTAGTGGGTCAGACAGCACAATTACTGAATGGTAAACCTGTTAATGCTAATGTCTATCCAAAACAAATTGCATTTAATGTATTGCCCCATATCGATATTTTCATGGATAACGGTTATACCAAAGAAGAAATGAAGATGGTATGGGAGACTCGCAAGATCCTATCTGATGAATCCATAATGGTAAATCCAACCACTGTTCGGGTTCCTGTTTTTTATGGACACTCTGAAGCTGTGCATATTGAAACACAGAATAAAATCTCAGCTGATGCAGTCAGGGAATTATTAGCAAAATCACCAGGTATAGAGGTAATCGATGATCTACAAACTGAAGGTTATCCAACAGCAGTGACGGATTCAGCAAATAACGATCAGGTTTTTGTTGGTCGTATACGAGAAGATATTTCACATCCAAACGGTATTAATATGTGGGTTGTCGCAGATAATATTCGGAAGGGTGCCGCATTAAACAGCATACAAATTGCAGAAAAGCTAGTAAAAAATCATTTCTAGGCTAATCTTAGAGCTGAATCCATTAACTGAGGCATCATCAAACGATGTTGGGGCGACAGAGCAGTGAAGAATATGAAGAAAGTAAATAAGTTATCCCGAAATTTAGCAATCGCAAGTTTGTTAGCACCAGTTGGTGTCAACGCACTAGGCATTGGTGAGATCGAATTGCATTCTGCATTAAACCAGAATTTTTCAGCTGAGATACCATTGATTGCATCTCCTAGTGAAAACACCAAGAATATTCGTATCAAACTGGCATCACCTGCAGCGTTTGAAAGAGCTGGTGTTGAGAGAAGCTATTTGTTATCGACATTAAAATTCAGACCTGAATTGAATGCAGATGGCACAATGAGCGTAAAAGTGCTTTCCAGTGATGCGATTCGCGAACCGTTTTTAAACTTTGTAATAGAAGTTCAGTGGGCTGAAGGCAGAATGCTGAAGGAATATACGGTACTTTTGGATCCGCCGTCAATGATCGCGCAACCAGTTGTTACCGCACAAACAGCACCGAATCCACAACCGAATCAAACGCTCACGGCAACACAGCCAGCTGCAGTGACTGATTCTGCTACTGAAGAAGGACAACTGTACGGTGGACAAATACCCGTTGAGGAAAAAGTTGTTGATTTACCAGTCGCAACGTCAATACCGGTCGCCAAAAATACAGAAACTGTCGTAACAAGCAAGCGACCAGTCAGTACCTCGAATAATAAGGACTCCGTTATTGTACCAAAAGGCGCGGTGTTATGGGATATTGCCAACCAGATGCGAGAGCAAGTTGGAGTTTCTCAGGAACAAATGCTGGTTGCTTTGTTCCGAGCAAACCCCGATGCATTTTACAACAATAACATTAATGCATTAAAAGCAGGCGCAGAGCTCAAATTTCCAGGACCTGATTTGCTTGATGAAATCAATGAAAGGGAAAGTGTACAGACAATTAAACAGCAAAATCAGAGCTGGAACCAGACATTGATGGCAAATGCTGATCGTGATAAAACGACAGCGAATGTCAGTCAAAAAGGTCAATTGAAGTTGACTGCGACAGAAGGTGATGTTGCTGATGCTAAGGATCAGGCATTGCTGGAGCGGCTACAGAGTCTGCTTGCACAAATTGATTTGATGACAGAAGAAAATGCAGGTCTAAAAAACCAGGTTGCTGAGCTCGAAGCAAGGGTTCAAGAGCTAACCAGGCAAGCAACAGATGTAAATGTTGATCAAGCCCAGGTAGACGAAACCCCGGTTCAAGTTGCACAAACTGATGTTGATTCTGATGCATCGATGACTCAACCTGACGTCGATGACACTATCGCCCAGGTTGATGATGTTTCCACGGCGGAGGGTGATACGGTTGTTGATACTGACACTGCACAATCAGTTGATCAGGTCATTACTGATCAACCTGCTGAAATCACAACACCAGCGGAAACAGCAACGGTTGTTAAGCCTGTTATTAAAAGGCCAGTACAACCTGTTCAAACAACTGCGCAGCCAGAATCAAGCTTCCTTTCAGATATTATGGAATCACCATGGGCAATTGGTTCAGTATTAGGCGCCTTGATGTTGGGTCTGGTCGGCTGGCTAATGAACAAACGTCGTAAACAGGCGCTTCAGAATGTTGTTCAGGAAGAGATTGATCTGAATGAATCAGATTCAGAATTAGCTGACGATCAGCACATAAATGATGAAGATGACGCGGTTGTCGCTGAAGCCGGTGATTTAAATCAGGCGCCAAAACAAGACAGTGAGCTTGGTGACAGTGTATTTTTCAGTGAATACCGACCAACCGAAATGCAGATGGATGGCTCGGCCATGGAAGTCGATCATAACGACCTGGATCCACTTTCCGAGGCGGATGTCTATGTAGCATATGGTCGTTATCAGCAGGCTGAAGACTTAATTCTGCAGGCTTTGGCTGATCATCCTGAGCGTGATGAATATAAATTGAAACTCCTGGAAATCTATCATGCAAAAGATGACAATGCGGGTTTTGCTGCTTATGTTACTCAACTGAAAGAGGAAGGAAAAACCACGAGCTCCGATTTCTGGACAAGAGCACAGGATATCGGTGCAGGTTTTGCCCCTGATAATCTGTTTGGAGAAGTGTCATCAAGTGATGAAACCAGTGCAGTTGATGATTTTACTTCCGAATTGTTCGGTGTTGATAGTCAGAATGAATCACTGGAATTGACAGATGATTTATCAGCAGTTCTCTCGGATGATAAGCCAGCAGATACTCGTGATCTTGGCGCTAACATGGAAGATGTTCAGTCAATCGATCTGAGTGACGCAGGAGAAACAGTTGAGCAATTAGAAACTGCTTTCGCACTCGATGACCTGGACTCGGAAGAAATGCAGATCTCGTTAGGCGAAGATGACAGCTTTGATGCCAAGTTATCCGGTGTTGATCAAGATCTTGATATAAAAGAGGCTGATGAGCAGCAAAATGATAATCTTTTATCACTTGATATGACAAGTGACGAAACAGAAGAAATGTCCAGCGAGTTGTCCTCCGAGATCAGTATTGATTTTGACGTGGCACATATTGAGAGTCTGGAGACATCAAGTGATGTTGATAATACCAACTCCCTTGATCAGTCTGAAGGCTTTGCATTTGATTCTGAAATTGAAACAAGCTCTTGGGATCTTGATATGGAAGCGCTGGGAGATGTCGAGACAGCTGTAACTGAGGTTTCACTGGATTCTTCTGGCGCTAGCCAGGAAGAGAGTGTAGCCGAAATTGAAGCTGAAGCACATGACGCTTCAGAAACAGTTGAACAGATGGAATTAACTTCATCTGATATCGAAACCAGTGAGTCACTGGGTATTGTATCCAGTGATGATGCCGTCTCTGATCCGGTTGAAGTTGATCAGGATTTGACTGAAACAAATATTACTAATGAAGGTGTTATTGAGCTAGAGCTGGATAAACTGGAAGCTGAGAGCATATCAGAAGATTTTCAATTGGTCACAGAAGATGCTTCCACTGAAGCAGCTTCTGTTGAGGGAAATAATGAAGACCAGCTCTCATATGATGTGAGTACGGAATCAACCATGTTTCATTTTGATGATATCAGCTCTGAGCTGGTAGAGTCAGCTCAGATTTCTGAAATGCTGGATGAAGTGAGTCATCGCAACACTGAGTTTGCTGAAGAAAGTGTTATCAGTGAACTGTTTGATCCTGCGAGCGTTATACAGGAGTCAGAATTGTTTGAGTCAGAACTCTCTGAGCTTGATGAGGTAGCTGATAAACTGGATCTTGCTAAAGTCTATATCGACATGGAAGATGGTGAATCAGCGCGCGGCATTCTTAACGAAGTCATTGAATCAGGTAATGACGATCAAAAAGAAGTTGCGAAATCATTGGTTCAGGCTCTTGAAAAAAGCGCGTAACCAGTCACATTACAGTGATTCACTGAGTTACCAGGTATCATTGTAACAACAGAGAGTCGTCTTCAGGACGGCTCTTTTTTTGCTACTTGCAAACCAAATTTTAGAAAAAATTACCCAATTAACACGAGGTGGTTTAAACAGATTCTTAGCAAAATTCTGCATATGCTTAATTTGTTATTTTTGTCCACCACCTCTTGCCAGGCTACATTTGGCTGGTTTTCAAAATGAATTGCTGTTGCTTGCTTTGTTTCGTTTGTCTGGTTTTGCAATTTTTTTGAGTTCAACACATTTGAAGATAGCTTTTGCTGTCAATAATCCTTTACTATAATCACCAGGACAATTCCGGTTTTGTTGATCGAAGTGATCTATGTGGAGGAGTAAGATGAAATCAAAAATAAATAGAAGTTTTCAGTATAAAATATTATGTGTTGCGATGATGCTGTTTGGCTCTGGCCAACTTGCTATTGCCGCAAACTGGCAGACATTACCAACAAAAGCCCCTGAGCCAGCAGATAACCCAACGACATCTGAAAAAGTCAAACTGGGGCAAATTCTGTTTCTGGATCCCAGGCTCTCGTCAACCGGTACGGTTTCCTGTAATTCCTGCCATAATGTAATGGCTGGTGGTGAAGATAATCGTCCATTTGCAGCAGGTGTTCACGGTCAGGTTGGTGGGCGCAGTGCTCCAACTGTCTGGAATTCTGCATTTAGCGCAGTGCAATTCTGGGATGGTCGAGCGCCAAGTCTGGAAGAGCAGGCAAAAGGCCCTGTTACAAACCCGATCGAAATGGGCATGAAAAGCTGGGATGATGTCGTGAAACGTCTTAAAGCAATCCCTGGATACCCAGAGTTGTTTAGTGCTGCATTCAGTGCGGATAAAGACCCGGTAACACGAGATAATGCGGCAAAAGCAATCGCTGCTTATGAACGCACTTTAATTACTCCAAACAGTGCTTATGACAAGTATGTCAAAGGTGACAAGTCAGCATTAACCGAGCAGCAGGTTAGCGGAATGAATACGTTTGCTGAAGTTGGTTGTGCTGGCTGTCATAGTGGAGCAGCATTTAACGGTAATGGTGCTTTTATGAAGTTTCCTGTGCATCGAAATGGAATGTTTGAAGCCAAATACAAACTTAGTAAGGATCCAGGTCGTTTTGAGGTGACCAAAAATGATGCTGACAAGTCAATGTTCAAGGTGCCAACACTACGCAATATCGCCTTGACAGCACCTTATTTTCATAATGGCTCAGTCAATAAACTATCGGCAGCTGTCGTGGTGATGGCTAAAATGCAGTTGGGACAATCTTTGAAACAACAACAAGTAAAGGATATTGTTGCTTTTCTGGAAGCGCTAACAGGTGAATTTCCAGCACAAACAATGCCACGTTTGCCGGGAACTCCGGGAACAACCTTTCCATACGTTCAGTAAAATTGATTTGAATGCTATCGCTAATAGCAGGTCAAACTGTTTTTCTAAAGATGACGGTTGTTTTGATTCTGTTATTAGCATGGCTTCAACATGTTGAGAAAATTGTTCACCAGCAAATGTTACTGGTGAGCAATCCTGATTTTTAGTGATAGCTGCAATCAATGGGGTTGGGCGTACTATCAGCTAATTTTGAACAAATGCCCCATATGTGTGGTTAATTTCCAGACTAGGCAACAGGTTACGGTGTGCGTTTGTATCGGAGACCTTGTTCTGTGTACACTGCATAGTCATGACTGATTCAAACAAGCTTGTCGTAGCAATCTCATCGCGTGCGCTATTTAATCTTGACGCTTCTCACCAGATCTTTGAGCAGCAGGGCAAAGCTGCATTTTGCCAATATCAAATTGAACATGAAGATGACATTCTTGAACCGGGTGTCGCTTTCCCGTTAGTCGAAAAACTCCTTTCAATTAACAGTCTGGTTGAGAATCCGCCAGCTGTTGAGGTTATTTTGCTGTCTCGAAATAGCGCTGATACCGGACTCAGGATTTTTAATTCAATCAAACATCATCAGCTTGATATTACTCGGGCAGCGTTTACCAGTGGCCGTTCACCTTATAGCTATGTTCCTGCGTTTGGTGCACATTTGTTTTTGTCTGCTGATTCTGAAGATGTTAAAAATGCGCTTGATGCAGGTTATGCTGCAGCTACTATTTTAGGTCGTACGTCTGAAACCAATCAGTCGAAACAGTTACGCATTGCTTTTGATGGCGACGCAGTGCTGTTCTCAGATGAATCCGAACGTGTTTATAAGCAGCATGGCTTGTCGGCATTTACTAAAAATGAGCAGAAACAGGCTAAAACACCGCTGACAGGTGGGCCATTCAAGCCTTTTTTATCAGCATTGCAAGCAATACAAGGGCAATTTGAGCCTGATCAATCACCGATACGAACCGCATTGGTGACTGCACGCGCCGCACCTGCACATGAGCGTGTTGTTCGAACTTTTCGCACCTGGGGAATTCGCATTGATGAAGCCATGTTTTTGGGCGGAATGGATAAAACAGCTTTTTTGCGTGCGTTTGGCGCTGATATTTTCTTTGATGATCAAAAGCACTGGTGTGAATCGGCCAGTGAACACATTGCTACAGGCCATGTTCCTCATGGGATAGCCAATGAGGAATGAGTTATAAAACCTGCTGACAACTTTACCTAACAAGGTCTGTGCTAAATGAACAATGCTTGATGCTTGTTATCCACTTTTAATTTTCGCATGTCGTGCCTGAGAATAGTGAAAAGTGTGTCGCATAGCCTGTTGAACTCTGCATCTGGATTGAATCCGGTTTTTTGTACAGTTACCAGGTTGGCTGAATGATTTTGCTTGCAATTTTCATTATACTTGTCTATAAATAGACAAAAGGAAAATATAAGGAAAGTTATTATGCTCACAGCAAAACAGAAGTTGGTGTTAGAAAAAATTCAGCAATTTATTAATCAATACGGTCGCCAGCCTACCTTGAGTGAGATTGGAAGCCTTCTTGGTATAGGTGAGAGCGGGGTTCATAAGCACATACGCAAGCTGATTTCAAGTGGTTTTTTGCTGGAAAGTGAAGGAAAAGCGGCGTATCGACCAGTGGGGCAGCCGGAAAGAGAAGGAACGATACCGTTGCTTGGCGTAATTGCTGCGGGTCAGCCGATTGAGGCGATTCCGGATCAACAAAGCGTTGATCTGGTCACAAGCTTTTGTGGCCCTGAAAATTATGCGCTGAAAGTCAGTGGTGATTCAATGATTGAGGCAGGTATTCTTGACGGCGATTTTGTAGTAATTCGCAAGCAGGAGACAGCGGCCAACGGGGATATTATCGTTGCTTTGATCAGTCACGTTGAAGCGACCTTGAAATATTATTATCCCAGAGTCACTGGTGTTGTTGAATTGCGGCCGGCAAACAGCCAGATGGAATCGATGTTTTATCCTGCTGACGAGGTTGAAATTCAAGGGATTATGGTTGGTTCGTTCAGGCATAACACATTGCATTAAGTTATTGGTGAAATGAACTGGTCCCGTGTCATTATTCTGGTTGACATGAATGCATTTTTTGCATCTGTTGAGCAAATGGACAGGCTGGAGTGGCAGGGTTGTCCAATTGCTGTAACCAATGGAGTACAGGGTACGACGATTATTACCAGTTCATATGAAGCACGTGCCTTGGGTGTGAAAACTGGTATGCGTTTAAAGCAGGCGAGAATGTTGTGTCCCGAGTTAATACAGGCACCGGCAAGACCTGAGCGTTACGCGGCAATTTCAACATGCATTATGCGCGCATTGACAGATATCACACCTGATGTTGAGGTGTTCTCAGTGGATGAAGCGTTTCTGGATGTAACGCATTGCCAGAAATTACTTGGTGCACCGGAGCAGATTGCTGCTCGGGTCAAGAAAACAGTTTTCAAGGCTTCGGGAGTGCTGTGTTCGGTTGGTGTCAGTGGCGATAAAACCACTGCAAAATATGCGGCAAAACTGAACAAGCCGGACGGCTTGACGATTATCCCGCCATGGCAAGCGGAAATGATGTTAAGCGCTGCACCAGTCACTGATTTATGCGGTGTTAACAAAGGTATTGGTGGTTTTCTGGCGCAACGAGGTGTATTGCGCTGTGGTGATATGAAAAAAATCCCCTCCAGTGTATTGGCTAAGCGTTTTGGGAGTCCTGGGCAGAGAATCTGGTTAATGGCGCAGGGTAAAGATCCATCGCCAGTTATGACTGATATTCCAGCGCCGAAAAGTATGGGACATGGAAAAGTCATTCCACCAAACACACGTGATAAATCAGTGTTATTAACTTATTTTCAGCATATGAGTGAAAAACTGGGCAGTCGTTTACGCAAGTACCAGCTTCAGGCGCAAACCTATTTTATTGCCTTGAAGACTAATGGCGGCTGGATTAAAACCCGATCCAGAACGCAGATTCCGGTTAACGATGGGTTGCTGATTTATGGTCTGTGTGAGCGTTTTTTGCACGATTTCTGGAAGCCTCAATACGGTGTTTCTCAAGTGCAGGTGACTGCGCTTGATCCACAACCTGAAAATATGCAGCTTGACTTGTTTGCGGTCAATGATGAGAAAAAAGCCAGTGTGAACCGGGTGATGGATGGAGTGAACACGCGCTATGGCGAATTTACCTTGTCACCGGCACGCCTGATTAATCGCTCACAGATGCCCAATGTGATTGCACCAGCCTGGAAACCCGATGGTCATCGGCAGACAATATAAAGAGACAGGGCGAGTGATATGTGTGCTGGTGTATTTTATATCGAGAATGGAGAAGAATACCGTTATTATTTCCCCAATCCTAAGGCGGTATTGCCGGTCAAGCTGAAAACTGGTGAGATCCAATGTTTACCCTGGGGGCGGCGTAAAGAGCAATCAGGATTATTGCCACCTGGAGGTTGGGCGCGTCTGGATTCAATTTATGCAGGTCGCTGGGATCGTTATTTTCCACTGCCAGCAAAAATTGCTGTCTCACAATTCATGGAAAAAGACGTAGAAGGCGTTAGCCACTGGTTTGATATTACACCGGGAAAGTGGATACAGGGGTTAATTGCAAGAAACAATCACGAGCAACGTATTTACGTTGTTACTGTCGAGCCAGAAGCTGAAAACGCTATTCACCAGCGCTGGCCAAGGATTATGACAGGTTGATTTTGACTTGAACTGGTCGGTTCTTTATTTTCGGGCAGCTTTCTCGTGTCGCGTCAGGTTTGGAGTTGAAATCTAATCTGAATAGACTATAATGACTGACTAACTTTTTTTAGCTTATTATTATAGCCTATAATAATAGCTTACCTATATTGATTTACATTACAGGAGAATTCATGCCTTCAGTTAAACTTAGAGATAACGAACCTTTCGAGATTGCGATCAGACGATTTAAACGCTCATGCGAAAAAGCAGGTGTCTTATCGGAATCAAGACGTCGTGAATTCTATGAGAAGCCAACTGAAGAGCGTAAACGAAAAGCTGCCGCTGCTGTAAAAAGGCATTTAAAAAAGCTTTCACGCGAACGCTATGCATTAAAAAACCTCCGACGAGGCCGACCGTCTACTTAATATCCCGGAACTTGTTGTCTGATGTCGGATAATTTAAAACAGAAAATTCAGTCTGAAATGAAAGCCGCGATGAAAAGTGGCGATAAGACCAGATTGGGTGCAATTCGTCTGATGATGGCAGCAATCAAGCAGCGTGAAGTCGATGAGCGCATCAGTCTGGATGATGATCAAATCATCGCTATTCTCGATAAAATGCTCAAGCAGCGTCGTGAGTCAATCAAAATGTACAACGATGCAAGTCGTAAAGACCTGGCGGATGTTGAAGAAGCTGAAATTCAGGTGATACAGGAATTTTTGCCTGAAGCGCTGAGTGAAGCAGAAATTGACCAGATGATCAGCGCTTCGATTAAAGAAACTGGTGCTGAGTCTATGCGCGATATGGGAAAAGTCATGGGAAAATTGCGACCATTGATGCAAGGTCGCGCTGATATGGCTCAGGTTAGCTCACGTATCAAGGCAATGCTGAGCTAATTCGCTAGTAGATTCTCTGTTCTCGAACAGCCTCCTGACAGAACGAAGAGTTTATTGATAACCGTGTTCATCGTGTCCGCCATTGCATTGCCATATTAGGCATTGATGCAAATGACAGGCAAAATACCAAAAGATTTTATCGATAATCTGGTTGCTCGCATTGATCTTGTTGAGCTGATTAATGCCAGAGTCCCGCTTAAAAAAACCGGCAGCAATTATACTGCCAGGTGTCCTTTCCATAACGAAAAAACGCCCAGTTTCAGTGTTAATCCGCAGAAACAGTTTTATTACTGTTTTGGTTGCGGTGCCAGTGGCAATGTGATTACTTTTCTCACCAGTCATGATCGTCTGAGTTTTCCGGAAGCAGTAGAAGAGCTGGCAACTCTGGCGGGTCTTGAAGTGCCGTATGAAGCGGGTACTCATTCATCTCAACCCAGAAAAGATTATTCTGATTTGTATGACG
>DRLZ01000277.1 GCA_011322755.1 Crenotrichaceae bacterium | reverse complement strand
TAATCAGCCGGGCCAACATCGGTTTGATATTCACGAACCGCCACGCCCAGGCCAGCATTAAAGTTTATGTTCTTTTTATTTTGCACAACCCAGCCCGCCTCGATCAACATCGCGTCAATGTTGTCGCGGGCTTTTTGTTCCGGGTTCTGGTTTATTTCAGCAGTCATGGCAGGTCCAGCTTTAGCTTTTAATCAGTTATTCGATAACGACAACCAGATTGGCTACTTTCTCAGAAAAGAAATCATTCCATATGAGGTCAATTCGGGATGTATAAAGCGCTATGATCTCTTTGTCTGGTTGGCTTTAAATATAGTCTGTTATTCAGAGGATTATAGTTCAAAGCGATACAAAGGAAGGAAGCGAAACTAAACATAACTTGACCCTCAACATTATCATTCAATGCACAATCCGATGGAATGATTTCTTTATGGATATCACTGTGTATATTGGCTGCTTGAGCGCCGATCAGAATCATCATTCAGCAATCCTGATTTGCGATCATTGTCATAACGCTTACGAAATGGACGCGCGGCACTGTTATGATGCGTTGCATGACAACAGCAAGTCATTCGGTTTCAAGCCGTCTCAAGTCATTATTGAAATGCACGGCCTATGTAAGGAATGTTCCAATCGTAAATGAATAAAGCAACACTGAACTTGCCCGTATAAACGTATTGAATGACACAATTTAACCTGCTTCTATACAGGCTTTATTGCAAGGGGAGATTAACGACTTGTTTCCACTCTGTCTTCATTTTTTGCTCAAGCGATTTGAAATCATAGCCGGAATTTGTTCGGATCAAGCCTTTGTTCAGCATCATCGCACCAATGACAATCAGGATCAGGCCAGATAATTTGAAAAATCGATGGGTTGCGGTTGCTGAGAAAATCCGGCTCAAAAAACCAAAACTGAATAAGGCTGGTAACGTACCCAGACCAAACAAGGTCATGATTTTTGCACCCACCAGCGGATCACTGCTACCAGCCGCCATCACATACATGGCTTGAAGCGGGCCACAGCCGATCAGAAAGCCAGTGAAAAATCCGATAAAAAAAGGGCTGCGCGAGCGTTGTCTGCGCTCAATTGCAAATCGGGCAAGTTGCTGTGGTTGCCTGAGTCTGACATGTTTTAAAACAGCAAACATATCCAGCATATTTAAACCGAACAGAACCAGGAAAACCCCTGCTACGATGTTGGTTACGCCTTGCATAAAAGGTGTAATACTGATCATCGAGCCTAGCAGTCCAAACAATGCGCCAAACATGGCATACGACACTGTTTTTCCCAGTCCGTATAAAAGGTGTGATGGCCAGGAAGAACGGTGTTGTTGTGCATCTTTTGCTGTATAACCGAGGACGAATGCGCCACACATGCCGATACAGTGCAGGCCGGTGATTAAGCCAATGAAAAAAATCATTCCGTCACTCAAATGTGAATCAAGCTCAGGCAAACTCAACTGATGAGAGACTTTTCGAGCAGCAACCATTACCACTGCAAGGCCAATCACCGTCATCAGCGCGATGAGAAATTTAAGCCAGAATGGTTTAGTGCTTGACGCTGACTGTGCGATTGAATAACCGCTTTGTTCAATCGTTTTTTTAATCTTACTGAGGCTGATGGTGTCTGCATCAAAGCTGACATCAACCGTACCGTGTGGATAATCAGCATCGACCTTTTCGATGCCTTGCAGTTGAGAAACAGCTGTTTCAATAATGGTTTCGCAACCGCCGCATTGCATTCCAGTGATCTTGAGTTTTGCGTGAGCCATTGGCTACTCCCAACAAGCTAATGATGCATGGCGTGATGAGGGTTCCGGCCTGTTGCCATCGCCCAATGATGCGGTTGATGATGATTGCCGATCGCTAGCACGCCGATATAACCGAGACCCCTGATTTTATCGACTTCAGTCGGTTTTGTAGTGGTCACGGTGATTGTGTATTGACCGTCAGTCTTGCTGGATTGCATGTCCCATCCGGTTTCCATCTTTAACATTGCCGGATGAGCATTCAAGACTTTGTCCAGCGCATGTTCTGCTCTGCTGGTTAGCGGCTTGACTAAAATACTGACTCCATTTTGTATCGGATTCTGGGAGATAACATCGACGTTATAGGAAAATTCAAACATATCGCGCAAATGGTCGCGTAGCGCTTCCAGATTGACTTTTGACCAGTCAGTCTCAGGATCTTCCGATAATTTTTTAATCACTTCCTGTATTGTAGCAAACAGATCGGTACCGGATTCGGTCAGACCACCTGAAGTACTCTGCTGTTTTAATAATGAATGCTGTGATTTAGCATGATGTTGCGGGAATAGCTCTGGTTGTGTTTCTGCAATCACAGGTGTTGTAAGCAGCGATATAAAAGCGAGACCAAACAATATAATTTTATCGATCATTGATAACCTCTTTACCTTACATTAAAAAAAATGAATAGTGTTTATGACGCGAGAGCAACATCAGCCAAATAAATGTTGCGCTCGCGCTGTTATCTCTAGCAATCGTGCCAAAATAATTAGCACAAAGTTCTGCTACAATATCGCTGGTTATCAGACAAAACAGAAATAGATTGTGGAATTAAGCCTTCGCTGTCTTACCTGCCACTTCTTTTTCTGCCTCAAGCCAGTCGTCCATCTCATGATCTGGCGCGAACCCTCTTTTTTCAGCGATATAGTACGCAGCTTCAGCTATTATGATCTGGTCGTCCTCATTATCCTCAGATTGTACTGAAGACTTTTCCTGATCCACATCATTTTCCTTTCCCTTCTTTTGTACATCTTTTTTCTTTGAAACCATTGTCTATCTCCTTACTTTGTTTAAGTAAATAGTTTTCATCGAGCAACGAAGAAAACGAGTCAGACACATAGAAGTGTCAATAAGAATTCAATGGGAATACCCCATTGAAATGAGAAGGAATGGAAAAATATACTTTCCCATTCAAAACCAAAAACGCCCCCGAGAGGAGTTTTCTGGATAAATTTTCAATACCTATTAGTACCACGTCCGTTAGGATGTTGAAATGATTATCATCAATCTCATGCTATGTTTAAGCTATAATCGTGCCAACATAAAGATCATTGACTGCCTGGCTTTTAATTCTGTTATTTTTTGTGTCTTCTGACTCAATCTGGCCGATAGAAGTCGGGATAAGCGGCCAAAGTGACCGTTTTCCAGAATTCCGAGGATATGAATTGAGTGGACTTTGTGCTTAAAATTAAGCATATTGCACGCAGAGCAAGAAGACTGTTACCGAAGAACGCTCACCACATGGTGTAAAAGAAATCGACTGCAAGTAGAGGAACATGAGAAATGCATTGTTGTTGATTAAAAACCGGCTGTTTCGATTTAACCAGACACGATTCATCATCCTGACACTGGCGTTGTTGCTGCTTTCAGTGGCATGGACGACGGCTACAGCTCATCTTTCTGATGTTGCAACGGATCCGATTGCCGTCTTGCAACGAAGTATTCAAGATGAAAAAAAAGATCTTCGAAAGCTGGATACAGAGATCCAGTTGTTACAGGAAAAACAACGTCTCTGGTCTGCTCAGAGCATCACTTCCAAGTCGCTGGGTGCCGATCTGGAACAGGCCAGACTGGCGCTGGAATCAGTACAGGTCGATCTTCAGTCCTCACAACTGGATCAGACCAGCGCCCAGCATCAAATCGACAAGCTGCAATCCACCATTACCGAGCTACAACACCAGATCAGCAACCTCAAGAACAGCCCGGAACAGATTACTCCAGCTCTTGAAGCTAAACTCACCGAGCAGCTGAAACAGCAGCAGTCACTGCTGGCGCTGAAACAGCAATATCTGGATATACTCAATGACCGCATTCGATTGTTGCAACGCAAGGTGGCACTCTCCCGGCAATGGCTCAACACCCTGCAGCAGGCAGCGCAACGGCAGCAGGAGGACAGGCTCAAGGAGAATCTGGCAGATCTGGAGAACAGGTTGCAAATGGAAATCCAGCAGAAACAGGCTAAGGTTAATGATCTGCAGCAACAATTGGATGCATTCGTCCGGGGAGGTACGATCACCCAGCCCAAGCGACAGGATCTGACGCACCGAATCCAGGTTCTGAACGAATATATCAGTCTGATTAACGGCAAACAGAAACTGGCCGCAGACCAGACTGAACTGGAGGCAATTACCCTCGACCAAATCAACCAGGCTGCACCAGACACACTTTCAGAGTGGAAAACCAGGCTGGATGATTTAAGACAGCGTATTACTCCTGCCATCAAGCTTGTTGATGGAAAAATAAAACTACTTAACCAGCAGTTACAACTGTTGGAAAAACGCCATTCATTGCAAGGATTGCCTTTGGCTGTCTATAATCGGCAGCGCAATGACCTGAACCAGCTGATTGAGCAGTATCAAAGACAAAAAGCGTCTCTACAACAACTACAAAAGGAAGTCAAAACGCGCTCAGCCGTTATTGATAAAACGTTCCAGCAGAATCTGAATCGCAGTCTGACAGCCCGTCAACCTCTTCCCAAAGATCCTGAGGTCTGGCGCTCTCTACTGATCGAAGCAGGTCACATACCAACTATTCTGGTGCAGGCCGTGACTGCTTCAGTACGTAATCTGGCCACGGGATGGTCTAAATCCGATTTGAACGACAGGTTTGGTTTTGCCACAGTGGTGTTCTTGTTGACGTTGGTCAGCATGGGGTTGGGGCATCTTCCTTGTCCCCGGCCATACCACATGACTGAAGGTCAGACTTTCACTATGAAAGCCAGAGAAGTTCTATATGCTCTGTTGCGCGGTAGCCGTCTGATGTTGTTCACAAGCGGTACGCTGCTGGCTGCAGTGTGGTTGTTTGGTCTCAAGGCTCAACGTTTCCAATTGCTGCTGTTGGTGATTATCTGGTTTGTCTGCCAATGGATGGCGCAACTCAGTTATTGGCTGTTTGTGTCACCACTGATCCCAGCAGCCCAGCGACAACCGCGCATCCATTACACTATTCTCTGGATAACCGGTATCGCGGCGGTTTTTACGTTGCTGGTCGGCATGGGGCACTCCGGTTTACTCTCAGGCACAATGCGAGAGGTTGTGGATCGCATGTTCATGCTACTGTTATTGCCTCTGGTGTATTTAAGTCTGCACCTGCGCAAGCTGATGGTGTTACGCATGCAAGCAGAATGGCGGAGTGACTTTTGGCCGCGCCTGGTCGCTTTGTTGAG
>DRLZ01000276.1 GCA_011322755.1 Crenotrichaceae bacterium | reverse complement strand
TGACATTACTGGATGAAGAAATGATTGGCTTGTGGGATGCGCCAGTCCATACCGCTGCGTTACGTTGGGGTTGTTGATTGTTCTCGTAAAACATCAGCAATTGTACAGATCATCAGCTGACTGGTTCTGGCACCAGCGTCAATATGTCCCTTGCTGCGTTCACCGAGGTAAGACGCACGCCCTTTGGTTGCAACCAGATCACGCGTCGATTCCATTCCTTTCACTGCCACTTGTTTGATTTGCTCAAGCACCTCAGGTAAGGCAACGTCTTGTTTTGCGGCATTCTGCAGGTATTCCGAAACCGGGATGAGCACATCGAGCATGGTTTTTTCGCCAAGATCGGCTTTCCCTCGGCGTTTAACAGCATCCACGCCTTGTCTCAGCATCTCTGCAAAATGTTGCAAATTGACAGGTTGATTATTGGCAGTTTTGCTCATGGTGATAAATAACGTGCCGTATAGGGATCCTGAGGCACCACCAACACTCGACAAGATGGTCATTCCTGTTTTCTTAAATGCTTCAGCCCAGTCGAGCTGGCTGATGGCATCACTTTGTTGCGCCAATGCTTCAAGACCACGCTGTAAATTGGTGACATGATCACCGTCACCAATTGCCTGATCCAGCGCAGTTACCTCTTCTGCATTCGTTTCGATAACTGTCGAGATGGATTGTATGAATTGTGAGAATAATGAAGGACTGAATGACATGATGATCTCCGCTAATTCACAAAGTTACTTTTATATCCCTGTGAAATCAATATTTTATCCCTGGCATCCGTATTGAAATTACGGTTTCAGGTTCTTGAGAATAACGTGTAGTGAATGCGTTTGTCCAGGAAATGGCTTATGTCGTCGCTTGCTGATCGGTACACCCATCAGGCTCTGGTCTGTCCCAAGGTGAAATCTGCTACCGTGTGTTTGAGTAACGCGTTGTAACGACTTGTCAGGTGATTCCAGGATAACGAGGTCATATCGGGTAGTGGAGGCGAGTGCCCATCCTGGAAATACCTCAACCAGTACTCGATTTTGTCACACAAGCCGGTAGCTTCCAGATCAGGATTATCCATTTCAGACGGATAACAGTATTGTTGTTCAAAAAATTCAGGATAGCTCAGCCGGTTTGGTACAACAGGAATGCAACCATGCGCAACAGCCTCCATCACGGCCAGACCTTGAAACTCATGAATTGCAGTTGAAATGACCAGATGTGATTCTGATAAAACCTGCAAATAATCTTTTCGATCTTCGATAAAGCCAAACACACCGATGTTTTTGTCAAATTGATTTTTAATTTGTGTGAAGACCTCAGGTGATTGACGAAATTGCTGTCCAATCACATGAATGCGAAATTCGATGCCACGTGCCTTTAATCGCGTTAATGCTGCGTAAAGACGTTCTGGTGCTTTGTCATATTCCCAGCGATGATTCCAGACCAGTGTGAATGGCTTGGTCAGTTGTATCTGCCCAGGCTGTTTTGATCGCTGAATGGGCACAGGAATAATGATGGACTTGTCAGACAGCTGATTAACAATGCCTTTAGGGACGCAATCCGGCATTTTTGCCAGCAATTGTTTAACCCCGCCCAGATAGGTTGAGCGATTGTATGCTGAGTTGAAGACCAGCTGTTGTGCCGCAAGTCCGCTATAAAGCGTAACCATTTGAGGTTCAATTCGATTGTGCTGCAAACCAGGCGGGTAAGCAAACTGGTTTTCATGGAAATACACAATCGCAGGTGTGGCAGACAGCTTGGCAACCAGTCCTTTTAGTGTTGCCAGGTCAACCATTGAAGTTGCAAGGATCGCATCGTAATCTGCTGACAGTCGTTCGTGTTCACTGGATGCCCAGCTTAGCGGATTACCGCGAATTCGCCAGTTAAAATGGCGTGCAGGTAGAGATAACTGTTGCCAGTCGATGCTCGGTAAATGGTCAACCATGCCCTTGCGCCAGTAGCGATGGCTGGTAACATCATAAGCAGACAGGAGTAATACTTTCATGATAATCATTGTATATTAACAGTTGAATGTTCTAACATGCAGTCAGACAAGTATTCATATCTTTTCCATTTGAGCTTTCTAGATCGAGGTGTCGGCAGGTGATTATTACAAACATTGAAATTATTCCGGGCAAAACAATCGTCAAACATTTAGGGATGGTGCAAGGTAATACAGTACGTGCCAAACATGTCGGACGCGATATTATGGCTGGATTCAAAAATATTTTTGGCGGAGAGCTGAAAGGCTATACCGAGTTATTACAGGAAGCGAGAGAAGAGTCTGTAGCGCGTATGACCCAACAAGCAGAAGCTATTGGCGCGAATGCAGTCATTAATGTCCGTTTTTCCACATCATCAATTACTGCTGGAGCAGCTGAGCTGTTTGCCTACGGTACTGCAGTAATCCTTGAATAAACAACTGGAGCAAACAAATTAAGGAATAATCATGGCAAATTTAATTATTTTCCTGGTGTTGTTGGTTCTTGGCTATGTTTTTGGGCAAATGGCAGAACGGCGTCACTTTAAATCAATCATTGAAAGAGAGCGGCAGTACAAACATATCATGTGCTTCAACGAACGCACGCTACCGCCCCAGACAATATCACCAGAAGTTGCACTGGTTGCCGGCAACGTTGTCATTTCAATCGATTATTTCAAGCGTATCGTTGCCGGGTTGAACAATATTTTTGGCGGGCGTGTCGCTGCTTATGAATCGCTGATTGAACGTGCGCGCCGTGAGGCAATTCTGCGCATGAAAGCAGAGGCTGAAACACTGGGTGGTCAGTCAATTTTTAATGTCAAACTCGAAACAGCTTCGATTTACAAGGGCAGTGGGCAACAAGTGGGGTCAGTTGAAGTGTATGCATATGGTACAACGCTGATTAAGCGAACCTGAGGATTGTCGTATGGGCTACGAAAATCGAGATATTCCGGAAGGAATCAATGTTTCTGAAACGCATCCTCTCAAGGAGTTTGCGTGGTTAGCAGCCGGATTGATTATTCTTGTTGTTTTCTCGGTGGTCGCCTTGTCACTGGCTGCTGAGCATCTGACTCGCTATATCCCCTTTTCTGTAGAGCAAAAAGCAACAGCTTCATTATCAAAACGCTACACTGATGAGCATCCGCTGAGTCAGCAACAGCTTCAAGTTCAAAATTACTTGCAAACACTCGCGAATGCTTTGGTCATTCATCAAGGGCTTGATGACAACATGACAATCAAAATTCATTATGTTGATGATGATACGATTAATGCGTTCGCGACCTTAGGCGGGCATATTGTTGTATTCAAGGGTTTATTGCAAATGATGCCGCATGAGAATGCATTGAGTATGGTGATGGCGCATGAAATTGCCCATATTAAGCATCGCGATCCAATTGTGTCACTGGGGCGTGGGTTAACAGTTTATCTTGCATTGACGAGTATCGCCGGTGTTGGCAATAACAGCGCTTTTGAAGATGTCCTTGGGCAAACCGGTTTGTTGACAATGATGAGCTTCAGTCGTGAGCAGGAATCTGCGGCTGACAGGGAGGCAATGCTGACGCTCAAACGTTATTATGGACACCTGAATGGAGCGGCTGCGTTGTTCGAAATGCTTGAACATGAAAAAGATGAACCCAATCTGCCGTCTTTTTTTAATACACATCCGTTAACGGATAAACGCATCAAAGCGATCAAGGGATTTGCAAGTTCATTCCGGGCCGAGGGAGATACCACAGTGAAAGCGTTGCCTGATTTTCTTCGTCAATCACTTTAATAGCCATTGTATCAGCAATAGCCATTGTATCAGCCGTTTTCTATTCTGTTTCGCCCCATCATTTTCGCTGTATACATTGCTTTATCGGCACGCTGAAGCAGCGATTGAGCATCTTCATTCTTCGCTAGGCTGGCAATCCCCAGGCTGGCAGTAACGGGTCGTGATTGCAGTGACTTGTCAGTAAGATTGCCGAGACGGATTCGAATTCTTTCAGCAATCAGGTTCGCGCCTGAAATTGGTGTCTGGTTGAGGACAATCAGGAATTCTTCACCACCATACCGGTAAACAACATCACAGGCTCTGACACTCTGTCTTAAGCAGTTTGCAACAGCAACTAATAACCTGTCGCCCTCGGTATGTCCATACTGATCATTAACATCTTTGAAATGATCGAGATCAATGAGAATCAGTGATAAAGGCGTTTTTTTTCGATAAGACAAGATACATTCACGACGCAGATCTTCTGATAAAGCCCTGCGATTAGCAAGTTGAGTGAGTGGATCAGTATGTGCTGCCAGTAGCGCCTGCTGGTAAAGAGTAATGTTTTTTAGCGGATAGACCAGACAATCCACCAGCGAGTTGATTGTATTTTTTTCAAGTGTTGAAAAAGCTTTGTTGCGATAAAATACAAGCGTGCCGTACTTGACAGAGTTGAGATGTAAGTCTGTGTAGCAAGTGTTTTTTGCTTTCATTCCGTATTCAACAGTTTCATTGAGCAATGGATGCTCGTAGTAATATCCATCGTGAGGAACGATTGACCTGATCTGTTCACTGAATAGATAAAACAGATGCGACAAATCCAGTGTTGTTTGCAAAATACTGCTTATCTCAAGACGTTGTCGGGTTAATTCTTGTTCTCGTTGCTGTAAAGTCACAAGCTTAATGTAATCAACTTTAGCGACCATATCGCTCTCCTTCTGTGATCTCTTACAAATAAACAAGCGATATTCGTGCCAAATAATAATAGCAAAATAAACAATTACTTACAACACAGGCTGTTTTCGCTGAGTGATAACCGGCATTTTCTTGACGATTGAGTGATTGTTTTTGATCATATTGATGAAGGTAGTGACAACTGGCTTTGGATAATAAGATGCCGTTGAAATACGCGCTGTTTACACGTCTCGTTGATTACCAATCTATATTTTTATATTTCATATAACCCTGAGAGTATGTTTGAAAATTGTAATAGAAGTTTTAAAGTCTGGGCGATCATGGCTCAGATACTATTTGCTATCAGCCTGATCGGCTGCGCCCAGGTTTCTTCCCGGTCAGAGGGGTTGGATCTTGAGCAAAAGCAAGTTCGGGTGGTCGCCCATGGCAAGAGTTGGTGGTATTGTCGTATCAAAGTGAATAGAGAAGAGGGCGAGCCTCCAAATTGGGCTATGGGTGAGCTGGTTGCTATAGAGGTTTTTGCACCGTTGTTGAAACAGTACAGGTCGGATATTGAGCTGTGGCGTTTTCATCGCAGGGCAGGCAATGATACATCCGGGCATTTATTCAGCTTTATTTTCTATAGTTCAGCAGCAACAGCAAAACGAATCTATGACGATGTAGAAAATAATGAAGTGTTATTGACACTACTGCAAGAAGGACAACTTGATGGCGTTTTGTTTGATGATGTCAGCAAGTTATCCAGACCGCATCGAGAAGATACCAGTGATAAATCCTGGCCGATGATTATTCAGAAAAGCTGGCCAGATTATATTATGGGGGTTAGTCAGATGTGGTTAAATCTTGTCGAATCACTGGCAAAAAATAATCACCATCTGGATACAGTGGAGCACTATCAAGATGTTCATGACAAGCTGACTGCACTGTGGAGAGAAAATGGACAACACGTCTGGTTGCATCATTTGAATGCTATCTACGCGTATAATCCTATGCTGATCCGTTACTAAACAAAGGCTTTGTTTGTGTCACATCCTCGTCCTGCCATTGGTGTCAGTGCAATTGTGTTTGATGATAAAGACAATCTGTTGCTGATCAAACGCGGGCAGGCGCCGGCGTTTGGTAAATGGCATGCGCCGGGTGGTAAGCTGGAGCCTGGAGAATCGATGATTGTTGCCTGCAAGCGGGAAGTGAAAGAGGAAACGGGTATTGTTGGAATCGAAATAGACTGTTTGCTTGCTGTTGTTGAGCGCAGAGTGGAAGGATTTCATTATGTCATTATGGATTTTCTGGCTCATCTTAACCAGGTTGATGTTGTCAATCCTGTGGCTGCAGATGACGTGTTAGACGCACGTTGGGTTGCTGAATCCGATCTGGCGGGAGTGGATCTGGCCGAGGGATTGTGGCCTATACTGCGAACGGCATGTTTGATGCGAAGACATCAAGTACAAGCCGGATTGCGTGATATCAGCGGGGCAGAAAGTGATTTTCTTCCGTTGCTTGATTGGCGTTAGTGTATTTCGACTTCAGTTGCTGGATAGTGGATTGAATAAAGCCTTTCCTGGATTCTATATCAGCGACCAGGGTGAATTGTTGTAATGCTTTTTGCAAATTTTGCTGAGGGTGGTCTATTTTAAAATAGATATTGCCATTCAGATAATCAGTTAAAAAACGCAACCCGAGTTCAAAAGGAATCAACAGAATCGCGTCATAAAACCAGTTGTATTCGATGGGTTGTATAAACTTTTGTGTCTGCTGTAGATAACTATCCAGTAGGGGTTCAAAAATCTCAAGATCAAATTGCATCTCGGAAAATTGTTTTTCTCGGTCAATAACCGTACCGCAGCACGAGCGTAGACAATCACCAATATCGTAGTGAATAAGCCCGGGTTGCATGGTATCCAGGTCAATCAGGCTGATTGCTTGCTGGGCGTGTTTGTCAAACAGGATATTATCTCGCTTTGGATCACCGTGAATCAGTCGGGTCGGCAAGTGGTTTGATTGCCTGGCGAGTTCCAGACGATCAGCACAATCACGAAACTGCTCAATCAGGACAAGACATTTCTGGAGTTCTGTGGATGACTGACTATGTTGTGATTGGCGGTAAGTCAGGTCAAAGGCTTTGAGATAGTTGGGAGTAATATGAAAGTCCGGTAGCGTCGTCGTCAACTGATCAAGATCGATATCACACAGCAATGCGTGAAAACGTCCAACCACATAGCCTATTTCGCGAGCCTGCAAAGGCGTCTGGATGTAATCGAGCGTTTGCGTGTCCTGCATGTATTGAAATGCTCGCCAGTATTCGCCTGTCTCGTCGATATGAAAGTGAGTCCCAGCCAGGGTCGGGATTAAATCTGGAAATAATAAAGTGCGTGCATTTGCCTTGGGTTCAGGAAGTGATGCAATGTGAGCATGCAATACCTGAAGATTTTCAATGATGTGTTCAGGATGCTTGAATACATGCCGGTTCATTCGCTGGAGGAAGATTTTCCCGGGGTTCCAGTCTTTGTCGCAGTGAATGATCCAGGAGCTGTTAATTAGTCCTTTGCAGAACGGCTTTACACCGATGATGTGGGTCTGTGGTACAAAAAAACTGGCGATTGTGTTGGCGTCCAGCATGAATGCTCCGGGATTAAACAGCGTTAGCCAGTGGAAGAAAGTAAAAACCGGATTGCTTGCTCAGGGGTTTCCATAAGCGGGAGTAATTCAAGCTGGGTTTGATCCATAAAACCAGCATCAACCAGATTTTGTATAAAGCTGATGAACGGATCATAAAACCCATCAGAATTAATCAGACAAAGTGGTTTGCTGATTTGTCCCAGTTGTTTCCAGGTCGCCACTTCCAGAATTTCGTCAAGTGTACCCAAACCTCCTGGAAGAGCGATAAAACCATCAGCTCTTGTCATCATTAACTGTTTGCGCTCCAGCATGTTCTCAGTCACAACTAACTCAGTGAGGCCATTATGTACAATTTCTTTTTTACACAAGTGGTTAGGGATGATGCCGATAACCCGCCCGCCTTTTGATAATACCTGCTCTGCAAGTATTCCCATTAAACCGATGTCACCTGCTCCGTAAATGAGAGTCAGGCTGTTGTCGACAAGCTCGGTAGCTAACTGTCTGGTGACTTTTTCATACTGACTGTTACTGCCGGTTCTGGAACCACAAAACACACAGATTGAACGCATAGTATTTCCAAGTCCTTGTTTGTTACTCACTCAAATGAATGGCGCTGGGATCTACAGCGATTCAATGTCAGGCAGGATAATCGTAATTTGGTTATCTTTCCAGCTTACAAAACCAATATTCTGCCATGAACCAGCAAGATTATGTGCTCGTAAATCTTTAACCCAGTCTGTCGGCGATTCAATTTTTTTCATTTTTACGAATAACCGGCAATTTTCCAATCCCAGACCTTCTTGAGTGCACCAGTAAGCACTGAGCCTTTTGATTGCTTTATTCATTCGCCAGGGAACCACTCTTGCGGTAAACCCAATATTTGCCCACATCGAGTGTACTCGTCCCCAGTAGGGAGCAAGCATTCGGCCTTGTTTGTTAACAAAAGGTATCCAATGTTCTTGCTGGTTTTCATCAACATAGGTAAACGCAAGAATATGGTTAAAACCTTGAAAATGATCGTGTAAATACAGTGCATGTGGGGTGATCCCCAGCAGGGTATGGGAAAATAAGGTGATTGCACCGCTGACAGGAAACAGCAATTGGCCTAAAGGCGTTTGCTCAAGGTTGTTGGGGATACGATGTAATAAGCCGTGAACAATTGTTACATTGACTTGCAGGAATGCGACCAGAACCAGGATTTTTGCAATTCGTGTCGCTGCTTGTTTGCTTGTTGGTGCAATTTTATTTAAATATGTGCTGATTAAATTATTATTGACAGCCGTGGTTGCAGGAGTGCATGTTTCATTACATGGCTGCCGGTTTCTGTTGTCGGCAATGTTTCGATAAATTACTTTTGCGCAATGATAGAGTCCCGGTACTGAAATCAGGTAAGCGATGGGAGCCGGATAGCGCATTGCCTTGAGGATTTGTAGATAGGTATCGATGCCTGAATACAGTCGATTCTTTTGGTCAATAGCATACAAATCTTTTAACAATTCAGACTGGTTGATGTTGGCTAACTGTGGCTGTTCTGCAGCATGACTTTGCAATCCTTTCAATTCAATCGCATGTGCGATGTCG
>DRLZ01000275.1 GCA_011322755.1 Crenotrichaceae bacterium | reverse complement strand
TGCGCTTCATCAAACCGCTTGATCAGCAACTGATTCTGCAAATGGCAGAACAACATGATGTTCTGGTCACAATTGAGGAGAATGTCGTCCAGGGTGGCGCAGGTAGTGGCATCAACGAAATCCTTGCAGCCAACAAAGTCATGATCCCTGTACTTAATCTTGGATTGCCGGATAACTATATCGAGCATGGCTCGCGCAATGATTGCCTGGCAATGGCTGGTCTGGATATCGATACTGTTCGCACCCGGATTGAGGAATTTTCATTGATAAAACAGCAGCTCAAACAAGCCATTCAAGCCTGATAAAAAACACATGCAACGACTAAAAGCCCAAATCAGGGATATTCCTGATTTTCCGGAGCCAGGTATCGTTTTCAAAGATATCACTCCATTAGCAAAAAACCCGGATACACTGCGTCTCAGTGTTCACCAGCTCATCCATCCATTTATCGGCCAAAAGATTGACCTTGTCGCCGGCATGGAGGCACGCGGCTTTATTTTTGGATCACTGGCAGCCTGGGAGCTGGGCGTAGGCTTTATCCCACTCAGAAAACCCGGAAAACTTCCTTATGACAAACACAGTGTTTCGTATGATTTGGAATATGGCTCGGCAACACTGGAAGCACATACCGATGCCATTACACAGGGGCAGCGTATACTTGTTGTAGATGATGTGCTGGCAACAGGTGGAACTGCGGCTGCGAGTTGCCAACTGATCGAACAACTGGGTGGCGAGATTAGCGGATGTGCTTTCGTCATCGAACTCGACCGCTTAAATGGCCGACAGAAATTACTCGATTACCATGTACACAGTTTGTTAAACTACGATTAAATATTAGTGTTGATCTATCAGCAAAGGGACAATCATGGCAACAACAACCAATCACACCCAGCCTCACTCATTGTTATCCATCTTCACCCCATGCACTCAGGAACAACGTCAGCAGAATTTTGAGACTTACTGGGATTTTTCTCAAAAACATGCCGGCAAAATCTATGAGCAAGACCGGGATCTTGAAAACAAACGCAATAAACGCGAGGAGTTTAAAGCCAACCCGGTTCGTTCAAAAAAACCCCTTCCCGACCTGGATGCATTCTACAGAAATAATGTAGAACTGGTTGATGACCCGAAAACGCTTGATCAGAAAACATTGTTAATGACCTGTATCTACAAATTTGCGCGTCATGAGCTCAACGGTATTAAAGGCGCGTGGGATACCGTACCTGCCGTGGATAAAGCCAGAGACATCAAGGACAAAATCAGCCGTGTCCACCTTGCTGAAGAATTCTGTCACGTGCGTTTATTTACTGAAATGCTCCACACCTTTCATCTGGAGAATATCGAATTTCCACCACTCGGTCCGATTGAAACCAAGGTTTACGAAATATTCCCTCATTTTCCTGAGTCCTTAATGTCGCCGCCCGCATTTGTAACCGAGTTAATGGGGATGAATTTCTATATCCAGCTGGACGAAAAAATCTGTGAAATTCTTGACGATGAACCGGAAGCACGTGACCGATTAAGAGAATTACTACATGAAATCATGGTTGATGAATGCGCCCATATCGGTCAGCGACGTAACTTCATGGGACCAATTGGAGTCTGGTTTTCAAAAGTCATGATTAAACCGATTTTCAAAATGTTTACACGCGATATCCCTGAAATCGCAATTTTGTTTGATGTGGATCGCTTGATTACCGATGCGCATGCATTTGATTATTCAACCATCTCTCCGCGCATTCTTGAGCGCAGCTGGGTACCGAGTTATTGTCGTGCATAGTGACTACTGAACAATAAGAACGCACCAATGCAGTAAAACAGACGACAGCTAACAGACTTTCAATGTCAGAGCAGATTAATAACGAAACTGTTGTGCAGATTTGATTCGCTGTAAAAGTCATCTCTATCTTATCTGCTAATTTGGTACAATACCCGCTAACACAAGTGATTAACATCTCAACAGGGTATTAAATGCCAATTTATAGATACGAACAAGACGAACATCCAGGTAAATTCATCGGCCTCAGGGTTGCTGTTTCCATATCAGGTGAGCTCAAACAGCGCTATTTTTCATTTACACACAACGGCCAGCGTCTCCCACAACAAGAAATCGATACACTGGAGCAACAGGCAAAGGAACAGGAAATCGTATGGAAACAAGAGCAGGATAAATATACCAGGAAGTTGTTCAAGCTTTGTAAAGAAAAAGGAGCAAGCCCCCTCTATTCAACCAGCGTCAGAGGGATCAAGATGAAATTCATTATTAAAAGAAAATCTGTTAATGGCAAGATAAAACAATATTACACGCCAATGTTTGTGGTCAGCGGATCAAACAATTACAAACGCTTCCAGAAAAACTTCAATATCCTAACACTTGGATATGATCAGGCATGGGCGCATGCTATTTTTTTCTATATCACAAAAAAAGGACTCGACAACCCGGATCAACTCATGAAGCGCCAACCTCCGGTTGAAAAGTTTATGGTCATTTACAAGTATCTTGTCAATCAGAAGCATCAAATCCCAAAAGAGCGGTTGCCGGTAGAAATCTGGGAAAATAAAGATTTGCTTAAACATTTAAAAACGGCTTGAATGATCGCGCTACTGCGACACAATCAGCACACACAAAACAGTTACACACTGTTACCAAACCAGAAAGACAGTCTGAGTTTTTACAACCAATACATCATCACCATAATGCTGACTTCCATCATAACTAGCCTAGCGTAGCAATGCTAACACAGCGACAACAACATTCATTCTAACCTGCTAATGCCGAATACAGTATTAGTGATGACGTCCTCCATGTCGTCGGCGATGATAACCATGCCGATGATGTCGTCCATGACCGCGACCATATTGATGACGTCTGTGACGATATCTGTAATCCTGATTGTCATCACGATAATAACCTCTCCGATATACGCCATTATGAGAATAGCTGTCACCAATCGCATACCCTGCAACGCCACCAATTACAGCGCCTAATACTGCACCTGCAGCTGCAGGTGAATGAAAATTATGCGGGTGGTGAGCATAACAGCCTGGTAACAGTAAAATACAACATACTACGGCCAATGCCTTAACTGTATTCATTCTCTGTCTCCTTGAATAGTCGTTGTCTTTCATCAGCATCGTATAAATGAGCTGAATCGTCTGTGAATATCTTCTGTAATACTGCTTTCTGGTGATGACCAGATACCAAAAGTGTTGTTGCCACCCCCAACAAACTGCCGCATAGAACTGGATCAAGCATTGGTTCACTCCAGATCAATCTAGAAATAATGACTGTTGCGGCAAACGGTAAGATGCGCTCTGAAACAGCAACCCATTTTTTTCCTGTCATTACATTTCGATAGCAATCAAGCATCTCACATAAACTTGTCAAACACTGTTTGCGAGAATAGTTAATCAGGCCCCAGCATAGATAATGCCCAACCAGACAACCCAGGTCGAAAGCTGGATCACCGATACTTGAACTCATTTCAAAATCAATTACACTGATCTGGCTGTTGGTTACAAAGATATTCCTCGGGTTGTAATCAAGATGATAAACCCCACATTGGGCTGCTTTTAGACTGGCATCATGCAGCAAACCCAGTCGCTTGAATAGCGATATTGGAATACTGTTTGTTTCTTTGAGATCAATCGTAGCAAGCCTGAGCATGGTTTCCCAGTGTTCTCGATCTGCTTGATGACTCCCCCAGAATGCTTCATCTGGAGGCTGGGTACTGTGACTCATCGCCAGAAACAGACTTGTCTGCCTGGCAATGTGTGGATCAAATATTCCCTGCTTCAGATCATCTTCAAGCAGCCGCCCTGCTCTGCTGACATCTTCCAGAATGAGCGTCTTTGTCTTGTTATCAAAACACACTACATCTGGTATCTTGATCTGGCAGGAATGCTGTTGACCCAAGCACTTGAGAACACGGCGTTCTGCATACAAGCGGTTGCGTGGTTTCAAACCATGTGGTTTTCCCAGTTGATCTGCCTTGACTGTATTATTCGCGTATTTGACAAAATAGCGTTTGCCATTGTCCACCAGTACACAGAAAACCGGATCTGGTTTGTTATGATTCAGGCATTCGATTGAGGTAATGGTGTTGAACCCGTTATCTTCCAGAATCTGCTGAATATGGTCTATTGCGACATCTGTCATCTTAGTCATCCCTTCGCGGCAGAGCCGCCATACCTGATTGCACTGCGGTCGGGATAAATGTGATGGAAGACATTTCATGAAAGCATCACGGCCTGCGTAACCAGCGGCGAGGTGTGTTCGCATCGATGTCGCGCCACCTGCCAGTTCGGCAACAGGTGATGGAATGACCGAGGCTGAAATCGCGTATTTTCGAGACAGCTGCTCTATCTTGCTGAAGCGTCCTGTTCCACGTTTAAATTCCTTTTCACCGGCACAGAACAGTAATGTGTCCGCTTGTTGTGATGTCTCGAAATAACCGAGTGCCTGCTTGACTGCACTTTGTGCCGCTATTTCTATACGAATACTGGTGTTGCTTGTATTTAAATCTTGCAGATAGAGCCCCCAGATCTGTTCGGCAATCTGATTTTCAAGCACGCTGTCTGTTCCAGGAATGTGGCGGCAGCGATTGGTGATGATAATGACCACTTCATCGATATCTGCCCGTGCAGAAAGACTGGCGACAGTATTAAAATGTGCTTTGTGCGGCGGTCTGAATGCGCCCGGGAATAAAACGATTCTGCGACCTTTTTTTGATACATCACCAGCTGGTAAACCCGCTGGTCTACTCTGATCATTGACTGTTTTGTTCTGATTCATTGTCATTCGTGTTGTAGCCATTATCTTTCACATCATGTGATTAAATTAAAAGTTCATCAGAAGTTGTAATTCGCTTTGAACAATACTGTATATGCCATTTGACCCTCGCGTTCGCCATACGCCGCGCCTGCACGAAACATGGCGGCAACAAATTCCAGTTCCAGGTGTTGCCACTCCTCCAGTCCAATCACCAGATCCCATTCATGACCAATATCGCCGCTATTTCCAGTTAGATCAGCAGAAATACGCAAACTCCGCAACGTATCCCGTTCATTGACCTGATGATAGTAATGGTAGAGAAACTCAACCGAGCTGTTATTCAACACCGGGATTCCTGCTGCGAGCGTCCCGATATGCAGGTTGGCAAGTTCCGGTCGTGACAATTCACCATAGTAGCGAAACCGATCAACGCCATTAAAACGGTTATTATTGTCTTGCAAACCTGTCTGCCTGAACTGTTTGGAAGCAAACGCATAACCCAGTGTAAAACTCGGATTCAACGGCAAACCGGTTTCAAGGGTGACCCCAACATCCACCGCCCAGCCATTGATATGACGGCGATCAATCGAATCAATGCGCTGCAAACCATCATCCACATCCTCATAATTGAACACGATTTCCTTACCACCTACCCAGGCTGTATCCAGCCAGTACTTTGCTTCTCCAAGCTCATCAAAATCCAGTTTTCCTAGTGAGCGGATACCGACCCAGGTTAAATTGGAATCACTCGGGTCAACAGCACCTTGCCTAACAATCCTGCCAACATTTCCGGTTTGCGAATAATCCTGTCTGTGCAGAAAAAACAATCCCGCAATTTGTTTCGCAGCCCATTCCCAGCGAGTCCGGCTTAAAACTCTCAAGACATCTTGTTTCCAGGGATCAATTCGCTGTTGATTTGTACCCAGTACAGCAACACGCTGGGCAACTGCGAGTTCAGTATGAAAAAAAGCCTGATTGTAATACACACGCACTGAATCCAGATTCTCATCCCACCACCACTCACGAGCATCCTGATAATTCTGGCGTCCAACTTGAAAACTGACACCGCTGCCAGCAATATCACCCCAGAACAGCCAGGTCTCGCCTCGGCGTAACCGACGCGAGACCGATCTGTCCCTGCCACCTTGCCTGTAAATCTCAGTATTACTGTCGCCAGTCATTTCAGCAAACAGAAACACGTTTGAAGCAATCCTGTAAAACAGTTCAAGCTGAAAACTCGCCTCCAGTTTGAATCGATCATCATCTCGATGTGGATCGAGTCTGAAATCCTTGCGGAAACGGGAATTAATACCAACTTCACCACCAATGACCAAGGGGCGATCAAACAGCTGTACAGCAATCTGGTCTTCCGGTCGACGGTCATCCTGTCGCCGGGTCAATTGTAACGACAGGTTGGATAGCGCTTCTGGAATAATCACATCGGTGCCGAGCATTTTTGCTTTTGTTGCGCCATCCGAGAGAATTTTAGAATCTGCCAAATTACCGATGATTTGAACTTGTCCAGGGTCCAGATCACCTGACCCTGGCGAAAACCGGTCAGCAATTAAATCACCTTGCTTATCGAGATGGACGCTGACTTTAACCGATTGTCCTGCAACCAGCTCATTTTTAGTCATACCCAGAAATTTTGTACGTTGATCCCAGATAATCCTGTCTCTGAACGGACCAATGCTGAGTCGATTCTGTTCAGAAGAGCGCTTGTCGATAACCCCTGTAATCAAGCCATAGTTTGAATTCTTGCGCGCGAACTTGAACCTGAGTTTATTGATTCGGAATGTTTTACCATCCCACATTCCATAGAGTTTAACTCTGCGCTGTTCAAGATCCTGAGCGTATGCTGTTTTCGTTAACAGTAAAATCAATAACAGCAGGTAAACATAGGCTGTAATTAGAGAATTTCTGAATAACATCCTGAAATCTCCGTCATCAGGCATGTGTGGACTGATGAATGTGTCGAGACTAACTCCAGTAACTCAGCAAGCACAGCACGCTCATCGGCACTGGTCATCTGATGATGTAACATGATGCCAATTGAATCGTGCTGCTGTATACGTTGAGCCATTTGCTTGCCAAGCATCTGGAAATCAAGTCGCACACCCTTCCGCTTGGCAAACCAGTCAATATGCACAGGAATTTCCTGAAGCTGGTCAGTTTGTAACAGCACAGCACTGTAATCTCTAGACAGTGATTCAAAACCAAGTGATTCCAGCACATCAACAGTGTCCTGGGTACATCGATTCCAGGGTGGAGTAAACATCGGCTGCAAATAATCGCCTAAACAATCCTTGAGAATACGCTGACCAATGACAATATCGCTGAATTGCTGATCTGCAGTGCGGCAGTCACCAAATTCGCACTTTCTCCCTGTACTCTGGTGGTTGCTGTGATTGTAGCCATGTTGATGCAGGCCGATTTGATGACCATATTCAGAAATCCTCAGAACCAGCTCGGTCGCCAGAACTTTGCTCAGGCATTTAGGAATCACAGCAAGATCAATTGGAACTGCATATAGTTGAAACAAATCAAGGAGTTTGAAAAGAGTCAGATCATCCCAACCTGCATCATCGTCACGAAAATAACAGTTCAACTGACAGTTTCTCTGGTTTAATACCATACGTACAGGATCAAGCCACGCTGTCATGACGATTCTCTGTTATTGATTGTTTAACCAGATCTTCCAGAATTGCCTGGGTAATTGTTGCTCCACTCAAATTCAGCGTGTTGATTCCAGGTTTGAAATCAAGCAGTTCAATTATTTTATTCGCTAAATTTTGTGCATTGAGCTGGTGTTCCGGTAAGACCATAAGCACACCCAGATCAGCGAGTTGTTCAGCTCTGCGTTGTTGTTCGTTTTCTCGAGCTTGTGAGTAAGGAACAACCAGTGACGGTATCCCTGTCTGCAGTAAATCCATCGCTGTGTTGTATCCACATTGACTGATTGAAACACGTGCATTTCGTAACACAGTTCGTAAATCCGGAACTGAACGATACACTGTTAAATTGGCGAGTTGCCGGCTTTGATCCTGTAGATATTGCCACTCTGCTTCAGGTAAAAAGGGTCCTGCAACAATGCTTACTTGAATATCATCTTGAATGTCATGGTTTTGCAGAATAAGCGGATAAGCCTCGATCATGCAGCGAAACAAAGGTGCACCAACAATACCGCCACCTGCTGAGACAACAATATCCGCTCTGTGCCGGGATTCTGAGTTGGCAGGGATAGTCTGGCTGGAATCAGCTGAAATAAAGCCGGTGTGGTAAATCTGCTTTTTTAATACATGACGTGGTCTGAAAGACTCTTGCAAACACGACAATACAGGATCTGAATGCACCAGCACTGCATCAAAATAGCGATCAACAAGCCAGCGCGCGCGGTCATCATGCCGTTGCTGGTCACGTCGCTGGTCGACAAGAATATCCCTGACACTACAGACCACCACAGGTCGAGGCGTACTGCTGGACGCCTGACGCAATAGTGGCAATAATTCAAAAGCAAATTTTTTTCGCCCAAATGGAAACAGTTCTATCAATACCACATCAGGCTGAATCCTGTCGTAAACGGATAATATCTGTTGTCGCCGTAAGTTTTTAATTTGCATCAGACTTGCTCCACACTGACGACTCACCAGTTGACTGTCAGCACCCATTTCCAGTGAAGGCAGATCAACCAGTTCAATACTGTCTGGAATAGGTATTGCGTCGGGCAAACGTCCGCCATTCAGGAACACAACCCGAAAGCTGTTTGATAATTGTCTGGCAAGCGTCAGTGAACGAATCAAATGCCCCATTCCTAACGAATGCTGGCAGTAAAATAGTAAACAAGGTTGCTGTTTCATGGTTGTTTCTCCCAGAGTGCCTGATGAATAAACGCGAACTGTTTGGTTCATAGCGCCAGCTAACCAACTGCAGTTGCAGGATTAAACCAGCTCTCTACTGGCTAACGGCTCACATCTTTAGCCGGCTCGTTTTTCAGAACATTGAGCTTGACTCCATCACACTCCTCCGCATTCCAGTTTAAAGTCGGCCGCTTGATTAGCCGGACTGGTTTGTGCAGGTCGCTGACACAGTCGCCCCTGCTCAAGTCGCAACAACTGATCGGCACAATTAATCAGAATCGTTTGATGTGAAACAACCAGACAGGTTTTGAATTGACGAATCTGTTTCAGCACGTCAACAATAATCTGTTGTGACTGAACATCAATATTTGCAAGCGGCTCATCCAGTATCAGAATCGGACGATCCAGTAGCAATGCGCGTACGAGTGATAAACGTGCACGTTGACCTCCTGAAAAATTGAGACCATCTTCATTCAAACGCGTATTTAGACCATCCGGAAGCCGTTTAACCAAGTGTTGCATATCCACTTTTGCAAGTGCCTGCCAAATCAAAGCATCATCAATCTGTTCCCTGTTAAGCCACAATGCGTTTCTTAAACTGCCAGAAAAAAGATGATGATGTTGCAACATCACCGCAAATTGTGAACGTAATGAACTCAGTGTTATATCTGTATAATCCTGTCCATCAATTGTTATCGAACCAGATGCTGGATTTAACTGGCGCAGGATTAGATTAATCAGTGTGCTTTTACCACTCCCGCTTGAACCTGTGAGCACAGTTAATTGCCCCGGTTTCAAGCTGAAACTGACATCATCAATCACTTTTTCGCCGTCTCGATGTAGAGAATATGCGTAGCTGACTGAATGGAATGTAATAAAACCTCTGCAAGGTTCGATTGGTCTTGCTTGCCGACAATCCTGTACTGCCGGTTGTTGATTCAGTAGTGCAACCAGCATTTCTGCGCGACTTAAACCACGGCTGACTGCAGATGCCAGTTCGTTGATTTTTTCAACTGGTTTGAGCAACTGTACGATGTATGCGACAAACACCGTGAGATCGCCAATCGTTAATTGCCCTGCAACGACAAATGTTGCACCAGCACCCATAATCACTGCGACAGCAAAACCGTTAATCATTTGCATATTACATTCCATGTTGACGGCTGCTGATGTTTCAGCCAAGCCGGCTCGTAAACTCGTCCGGTTAATATCCTCGAAGCGCTGTTTGATGTGCTCTTCTGCTGTCAAAGCCTGTACTGTTGCAACACCTTTTACGAATTCCTGGGTAAATCCAGCAACCTCACCTTCTCTGGCTCGTTTATGCCGTGAAGTGTGGCGTAATTGTCCACCGTGATATAAAACCAGTAGCACCAGTATCATCACCATGACCAATCCAGCAAATGCCAGCCAGGGTTCCAGCCAGAACATTGCCGACAAGGTAAATACAGCAACAATACTGTAACGGAATATCTGCGGTACTGTCCTGCTCAGAAAACGGACGAGTGCGTAGACATCACCTGTGATCCGCAATACCATATCGCCGCTGCGATGGTTGTTACTCTGTAATACAGATAATTTCTGAAAATGATTAAGCATCTTGCTGCGAAGATTCAGTACCAGTTGCTCACGAATACGTGCATTGGTCTTCTTTTCAACTGCGCCACACAGCGTCGCTGTTGCGGCAATCAACACGTAGATGATCGCCAAAGCCACAATCACATCTGTTTGTGTTGTCAACCAGTGTTGCCGGTAAAGAAACGTCTCAATCGGCGCTAAAACAAGAGGAATCGGTTGACCGGACAAAACATGATCGATAATAAGCTTTAGCGGCCACGGTAATAACACGAGCGCACTCACTGCTATCAGTGCATACCCATAGGCTTTAACCAACAACCAGCGACATTGCCACAAATCAGCGCCGGCGAGT
>DRLZ01000274.1 GCA_011322755.1 Crenotrichaceae bacterium | reverse complement strand
CCAAGATAATACTGTTTGATTTTCCTGATTCTGTTTTTTGCAACGAAAAGAGTACTTTTAAATGACTGATACATTGACGTACTTACAATGATGGCTTTCCAATGCATCACATGATGATATGCTGCTTTCAACCAGTTAAACGTTAACAATGTCTGCTTGGTCAGTTCAAATAACCAAAACGTAAATGCTGCAAGTGGTACTTTCAACAAATAAATCAGTATCCCGAAATCCAGATCTCCACTGACAATAATCAAGCCTGAAGCAACACCCAGTATTTCAGTCAAGATAAAGATCAGTGCAAAGACTATCAGCAGCAAATGCCGATTCATCACCAAGAACATTCGTCTTAACTTCACAAAAATCGCGTGATGATTGAGCCGGTCAATGATCGGTTGAGCAAGCACATTCCAGATCAATTCTTCAAAGACAATAAATCCTGCGACCAGAATATATTCAATTGTGATCACAGCAATATTATTTTTGTTATTCATAGACTTCCAACACTGATAAGATTCTGCAATAAAGGCACCGCCTTTTGCCTGACAAATATTATAATAACTTATTACAATACCCGTGTTTTTTCATCACAGCTGATTGGCAATTTCCAGTCAACTCATTGCAGCACTCAGAATATTCCTTTGCAAATGGGTTACACTGGAATATCTCTATCCGTTACAGACTTTCTAACATGCCTCTGTCTTCATTTCATCCCGCAGTACGCATCTGGTTTGAGGAAACCTTTGAGCAACCCACACCCTGTCAGATTGAAGCCTGGCCTGCAATCAAGCGGTCAGAGCATACATTGATTGCCGCACCAACCGGATCAGGTAAAACCCTGGCGGCATTTCTGGCTTCGATTGATAATCTGATTCACCGTGCACAACAAAATGAATTGAAAGAACAGGTTTATATCGTTTACGTATCCCCGCTGAAGGCATTAAGCAACGATATTCAACGTACTCTGGAACGACCGTTAGCTGCAATCCAGAACAATCTTACTCAGCTTGGTGAATGTGATATTAAAATACGTTCGGCTGTACGAACTGGAGATACGCCACAGTCGCAGCGTACAGCAATGAGTAAACATCCACCACATATTCTGGTCACCACGCCTGAATCTCTATATATCCTGCTCACCAGCGAGAGTGGACGCAACATGTTGTGTGCGACAGAAGCGCTCATCGTTGATGAAATCCACGCCATTCTGAATAGCAAACGAGGTTCACATTTATCACTATCAATTGAGCGCTTGCAGCATCTGGTGCAAAAGCCGCTGATACGTATCGGCTTATCGGCAACCCAGAAACCAATCCAGCGGGTCGCTGATTTTCTGATTGGGCATCCGCCACAACCAGCTGATTGCCGCATTATTGATTCAGGACATTTGCGCGAACTGGATTTGCAACTGGAATTACCACAAACGCCTTTACAAGCCCTGCTGTCGGGTGAAGCAGCCAATGAGATCTATGATCGTATGGCTGTATTAGTGCTTGAACACGTCACCACTCTGGTTTTTGTGAACACCCGACGCATGGCAGAACGGGTTGCCCGGCAATTGACAGAGCGTCTCGGTGTTGAACATGTTGGCTCTCATCATGGCAGTTTGTCTCGAGAACAGCGGCTGGATGCAGAGCAACGTCTCAAAGATGGTCAGCTAAAAGTACTGATTGCCACAGCTTCACTGGAGCTGGGTATTGATGTTGGCGATGTTGATCTGGTCTGCCAGCTCGGCTCAACCCGTAGTATTTCAAGGTTTTTACAGCGTGTCGGTCGATCCGGACATTTTCTGGGCGGTCTGCCCAAAGGACGCTTGTTTCCAACCAGCCGGGATGAACTACTGGAATGTATCGCCCTGTTCCAGGCAATTCGGCAAGGCGATCTTGATATCACCCATATTCCGGAACAACCGCTGGATGTTTTAGCCCAGCAAATCGTCGCAATGGTTGGCTGCGAGGAATGGGATATCCAACACTTGTACGATGTTGTCTGTCGTGCCTGGCCTTATCGGAAACTTGGCTATGATGAATTCAAAACTGTATTAAAAATGCTCGCAGAAGGCTTTACAACACAACGCGGTCAACGCAGCGCCTACCTGCACTGGGATAGAATAAACCATCGACTTCGCGCCCGCCGTGGCGCTCGTTTAACTGCGATTACATGCGGCGGTGCAATTCCTGATACAGCTGAATATCGTGTCATACTGGAGCCAGGCGAGGAATTTATTGGCACAGTTGATGAAGATTTTGCCATCGAAAGCCTGTCAGGAGATATCTTCCAGCTGGGTAATAGCAGTTGGAAAATCCTGCGAATAGAGCGCGATAAACTACGTGTTGCCGATGCCGGGAATACACCTCCAACAATACCATTCTGGTTTGGAGAAGCGCCGGGTCGCACGCATGAATTATCCATCGCTGTTTGCGCATTATTCAGCTCAGCCCAGCACCAACTCCAAGCCAGTGAAAACAACGTAGAACCACTGACACAACTGCTTGCTGATTCAGCAGATTCAAATAACATATCGCAATCAGCTGCACAGCAAGCAGCCAATTACCTGTGCGCTGCGCATCGAGCGCTGGGCTGCCTGCCCAACCACAACACTTTGATACTGGAACGATTTTTTGATAATAGCGGCGGAATGCAGCTTATTTTACATGCGCCTTTTGGCAGCTCCGTGAATCGCGCCTGGGGTCTGGCGCTGCGTAAGAATTTTTGCCGCTCGTTCAATTTTGAACTACAGGCAGCTGCAACCGAAAACGCGATTATTTTGTCACTGGGCACCAACCAGAGTTTTGAGCTGGAAACAGTTGCTCGCTATCTACACTCATCCACTGTCCGCACTCTTTTAATCCAGGCGATGCTAGATTCACCCATGTTTACGGTGCGCTGGCGCTGGAATGCCAGTTGTGCGCTGGCTATCAAACGTTTTCAAGGTGGTAAAAAAACACCGCCTTATCTGTTAAGAATGCAGGCCGAGGATTTGGTCACTGCAATCTTTCCCGAACAACTTGCATGTCTGGAAAATATTCAAGGTGACCGCGAAATACCAGATCACCCACTGGTAGAGCAAACAATTAAAGACTGTTTAACCGAAGCCATGAACCTGTCACGCTTGATTGAGATACTGCAAGCGCTGGAAAACGGCTCCATGCAAGTAATAGCAAAAGACGTTATCGAACCATCACCACTGGCAGCCGAGATTCTCACTGCCTCCAATTATGCGTTTCTGGATGGCGCTCCGGCAGAAGAACGCCGCACCCGTGCAGCCAGCAGCAAAACGTGGCTTAATCCAGAGCGGGTCGGTGATTTAAGCCGTGTTGACCCACACGCAATTCAGCAAGCCGTACAACGGCGCAAACCGAGCATTCGCACAGCAGATGAACTGTGCGATTTACTGGACAGTCAGGGTTTTGTCAGCATACCTTCAGAGCTGGAGCAAGACTGGGGAATTGTTTTTGATGTCTTGTTACGCCAAGGTCGCGCTACCCGTTTAATTAAACCCGGACGTGCGCAAATGTTCTGGGTTAGCGCACAACGCCTGGATGAAATGCGCAGCATTCATCCGCAATATCAACACAATCCGGAGTTGTTACTGCCAATAGATCTCATAGACACCGCACTGGACCGCAAAACAGCCATTGTCAATATTTTACGCAGCAGACTGGCAACAAGCGCTCCACTGAATACAGAGCAACTCGCACACTCACTGGACATCAGCATTGTCGATGCAAACAACGCCTTGCTGCAGCTGGAAAATGAAGGCTATGTGTTACGTGGACACTGGAACAGCTCAAACGAGCAAACCAAAACCATTACCGAATGGTGTGAACGCAGTCTGCTCAATACCAGCCATCGCCACGCAATCCAGCTCAAACGTAAAACAGTACAATCAGTTAGTACCACTGACTTTTTCAGCTTTTTGTTTGACTGGCAACATCTGACGGCAAATCACCAATATCGAGGCGCACAAACGCTAAGTCTAATTCTTGATCAACTGCAAGGTTATCAAGCCCCAATGAGTGTCTGGCAGCAATCTCTCATCAACAATCGCATCACCGATTTCAGCGACTTGATGTTCTGGCTGGATTCCCTGACTTCATCCGGGCAATACCAATGGCTCAGGCTGGACAATTCGACAGGCTCGCATACACTGACGAGCCATACGCCGATTACCTTTGTTCCCCGACATGCTCTTCAACACTGGCAATCCTGCGTATCATCAAACCACCGTGTTCAGCCATCTGCAAGCGCACAACAATTAATCAGCATCATCCAGGATAAAGGCGCTTTGTTCTATGATCAACTACAAACCAGCAGCGGCTTTTTACAATCACAACTGGATAATGCGCTTGGTGAACTGGTTGCTCTGGGACTCATCAGTTGTGACCAGTTTTCTGGCTTAACCCGCTTGCTTGCCAAACCTGTCAGTCGCAATAAAAAACACAAACCCATACTGGCTGCAGGCGGGCGATGGAGCATTCTGTTTGCTGATAGTCAGCTAAATAAAGCAAGCTCAACAACAAACGATGCAGACTTAAACTACCTGGCCCGCAGCTTACTGCAACGCTACGGTATCATCTTCAAAACACTATTAACACGCGAAATTTGCCACAACAAATGGCAGCAACTCCTGCCCATACTGCAACGCATGGAATGGAGCGGAGAAATTCGCTGTGGCCGCTTTGTCAATGGCCAATACGGTCAGCAATTCGCGCTTCCTGAGGCTGTGCAACAATTGCAAAAACAATCGGCAACGGACACCCACCCGGAATCAATTATCATCAATGCTACAGATCCTCTCAACCTGGTTGGAATACTCACAGCTGAAGAAAAAATCAGCGCCGTCCCCGGCAACCGTATTTTGTTTCAACAAGGCAAGGCTATTGCCAGTCTTACTGGTAATAACGTGGTCTTTCTAACTGATGTCAAGCAGGAAAAGCAATGGGATATTCAAAACAGCCTGATTCGTAATACTGTTATTCCACACCAACCATCCAGTCTTCAATATCAATAACTTTATCAATACACAAGGCATTCACCAGCAATTCATTCGTGTCTGTTATCCTGATCGCATCCATACAATCTTCGACATGGAAGCTGAGCGATCCGTCAATGCGAATAGTCAAACATAACAAACGAATTGTAAACCTGCTGGCGCTACTATTACTGTGTAGTCAATCTCTGGTTGCGGCATCCAGACATCATCGCCCGCAAAATGATCAACATGCACAAAGTTGGTACGACTGGGCTCAACTTGTTCGTGTGGACGTTGAAACAAATTTGGAACGCATCCCCTATTCACCATCAGATTGTGCTCAAAACAGTTACAATTCGGGCTATCCATTGACCAACAATAATCCGCTGGGTGTCAGTGATGCTGTTCGCTATCATCTTGAACAAGCTGAAGGACGCCGTTTTTCAGGTCAACACCTCACCCCGAAACAACGCTACCAGCAACAACGCCAATCCCAGCAACCTCACTATCAATACAACAACTGTGAACCTAACTGGATTGGACAACGCGTACGCTATTACCGGATTTGTTATCTTTACCGTGGGCGGGAATATTATGCAACACTGAATTATTATCCCAAGCGGATGATACGCGTTCAGGTCACTGCGTTTCCAGTTTCGTCACCTAGATATAACGATCCTGTTGCATATCAATACCGGGTTGTTCCCGCGGTAAACAGGTATTAATAGATCCGACAATTTTTATCATTTGTTTTCTCCGTCATTACCCAACTGTCCAGGTCAATTCAAACCGGACACATTGCCGATATTGTCAGCAATCAATCTTTGTGCTGGTTTATAATAACCCGCAGTATATTTATTCCCGATCTCTTCACATTATTTCAACCAAGGAAGCGTAGAACGACATGGAAATCAATCAAATCAATGCACTGATTCAGGATTTGAAAACCCGCACAGAGTCTCTTAGGGGGTATCTTTGACTTCGAAACCAAGTCAGAGCGACTCACTGAAATACTCAGGGAACTTGAAGATCCCAAAATATGGGAAAACCATGAACAAGCCCAGTCACTGGGTCGCGAACGCGGTCAGCTTGAGGATATTGTCAATACAATCATTGAATTAGACCAATCGCTGGACGACTGCAGTGAATTGATGACCATGGCAATTGAAGAAAATGACGAGGAATCAATTGCTGAGGTTGCCAATGATTTACCCGGCATCGAGGCCAAAGTTGTCGCGCTTGAATTCCAGCGAATGTTCTCTGGTGAGATGGATGCCAATAATGCTTTTCTTGATATACAGTCTGGCTCTGGCGGCACTGAAGCCCAGGACTGGGCTGAGATGCTGTTACGCATGTTTCTGCGCTGGGGAGAACGTAAAGGTTTCAAAACCGAGTTGATTGAAGCCTCTCCCGGAGAAGTCGCCGGCATCAAAAGTGCAACCATTAAATTTGAAGGCGATTACGCATTCGGCTGGCTGCGGACTGAAACCGGAGTCCATCGTCTGGTAAGGAAATCGCCATTTGATTCGGGTAATCGACGCCACACCTCGTTTGCAGCTGTATTCTGTTCACCCGAAATCGATGACGACCTGGACATCGATATCAATCCGGCTGATTTACGTATTGACGTGTATCGTGCCAGCGGCGCTGGTGGACAACACGTCAATCGTACCGAATCAGCCGTACGTATCACCCATCTACCAACCAACACAGTTGTGCAATGTCAGAATGACCGTTCCCAGCATAAAAACAAGGCAACAGCAATGAAACAGCTCAAAGCCAAATTGTACGAGCTGGAATTGCAAAAACGCAATAGCGAGCAGCAAGAGCTTGAAGACAGCAAGTCGGATATCGGCTGGGGCAGCCAGATCCGCTCGTATGTGCTCGATCAATCACGTATCAAAGACCTGCGTACCGGAGTCGAAACCGGTAATACCCAGGCTGTGCTGGATGGCGATCTGGATCAATTTATCGAAGCCAGCCTCAAAGCTGGTTTGTAAGAGCAATCGGCGATTACAATCAATGCAATCGCCGTGCATTTCTAATGCTATTTTTTCTTCAGAGAGTTTTTGAGTCTCACATACAGTTTTGAGATCGCATCGGCATTAACATCAGTCTGCTCATTGATGTCATGTTGTAACAACAGTTGAGACTGTAACTCTTTTTTATGTTCAGCTTCCAGTGCTTGTATGATTTGTGGTTTCACTTCATCAAATTCAAGCTGTCTTTCCGGTTTCTTCCCTAACAGCTTGATAATATGATATCCATAGCGTGTCTTGATCACCTCACTGACATCTCCGGACTTCTGAAGGTTGAAAGCGGCTGATTCAAAAGGCTTAATCATCTGACCTTTTTTTACCCAGCCCAAATCACCACCTTTTGCAGAACTGGAATCTTCTGAATATTCAACTGCAAGTTCTGCAAAATCTTTACCCTGTTTTGCTTTCTCATAAACCTTTGTTGCAATTTTCCTGGCTTCGTCATCAGAATGCTTGTCACCGGCACGAATCAGGATATGCGATAACAGAAGTTTCTCAGGAGCCCTGTATTTGTCGCGCTTGATCAAATAGCGCTCACGCGCCAATTGTGTAAAATCAGGTAGTGCTTGTAAGGAAACATAATGGTCCACAGCTGCATTCGACAGCAAGCGATTACGGTAATCTCGCAGTTTAGCAACAATTTCAGGATCTTGATCCAGTTGATGCTTGATCGCATAATCAACAAACTGCTTTGAAATATATTGATTTGTCGCAAATTTCATAAAGCTCTCACCATTCCCGAGGATGCTTTGTTTTGCACCGGGAGGTGCTGCGCTGAGTGTTGTTACAACATCATCAGCTGTCAATATCACACCTGATGGTGATTTGATCAGATAACCAACTGTCTTTTCATCCTGAGAATGATCGGCAATTGTGTCTTTTTTAGTAACACAACCCAGCAGTGATACAATACAGACAAACAGATAAAACAAACGCATTAACACACCTCCTTGATATTCTGTGACACAAAATTATATACAAAAACACCCTGTCTGACAGGTATTTGCTGGTCAGGGTTCATTAACCGCCGAATTGACTGAACACAACAAAATTTCACGCGACTCATCTCGCCACAACACCTACATGAAATTCAAACATGTTATTTAAAAACAAATCGACTTCAAACCCCCTCGGCATCGGCTTGAAAGCTGGCGATGAGCATTACAGAGCCTATGTTGGACCTCCGCATGACTATGATTTAATTTCGGCAATGGTATTCAATCTGCTCACCAGTCTTGGCTTGCGACAACATCATCGTGTTCTGGATATTGGTTGCGGTTCTTTACGCATCGGACGACTGCTCATTCCCTATTTAAATCAAGGAAACTATTTTGGTGTAGAACCAAACCGCTGGTTAGTCAATGATGGTATTAAAAACGAAACTGGCAGGAATCTCATTAATATAAAAAAACCGACATTTTGCTTTGATGTCGAAATGCAGGAGTTCAACCAATCATTAAACATTGATTATGCCATTGCACAATCCATTTTCAGCCACTGTGGAAAAGATTTAATTACTCACTGGTTGAAGCTGTCTGCAAACCACCTTGCAGATAATGGTGCATTACTGGCAACTTTTGTACTTGATGAACAGGACTTTGAAGGTGATGGCTGGGTGTACCCTCATTGTGTTAAATATAAAACCGAAACCATCGCATCACTGGCAGATGAATGCGATCTGGGTTTCCAGGTGCTTGACTGGAAACACCCTCGTCAAGTCTGGGCGCTGTTTTCCAAAAAAGATTATGATCAATCCTTGTGTTCAAATGGAAACATCACCTGGAACCATCTTGTCACCCAGCTTTTGAATCAAACTTCAGAACCTGGAAAGACAGTCAAAAGTCAATCATAACTCGACACGCAAAAAGTCTATCCCGTACTTGTATCACACATAAAAAAAGCTGTGCAGAAATATAGACTCTGCACAGCTTCAGTAGTAACCCAGATAGACTGACTATCTAGTTACATGACAGCTTATCTTAAATTCAAGTTTGCGCCGTCTTGTAAAATAATTGGTGAACATTTTTGTGTTGATGAATTTAATGCATTACAACGCTGATCAACAACACGAACATTCAGATAATAAGTCTGCGCTGGATCAACGACGCACAAGCCTTTAAGCGGGTCAGTTGTAACACCACGCCGACCTCCAATTCTCCTTGTAGTTGCAGATAAGGCATTCGCTTGTAATGTATCGACATAAGTGATTTGCCCAAATCCACCAAACAGGCTTTTACACCCTTCGCTAGGAGGATTCATATCGCCTGGTGTTGTTGACAAGGCAAGATCATATCCTCCGCGGCCTGTTTCATCCATTACAAAATCACCAGAAAACGCACCGATATTCGTTTTGAAATCATAAGCGACTGCATATAGTTCACCAGCACTTACACCATCAGAACCAACAAAACATGAAGGACCAAAACTTGTAAATGAAATACCGTTCACACAATCAGGAAGAATCGTACGTTCGTTCGCAGCAGGATCGACTATGATTACCCCATCAACTACTGGTGTTGGTGTTGGTGTTGGTGTTGGT
>DRLZ01000273.1 GCA_011322755.1 Crenotrichaceae bacterium | reverse complement strand
GTACCATATAGATTTATCGTTGGGAGATATTCCAGGTGAGCCGGTATGATTTTGATCTGTTTGTAATTGGGGCGGGCTCGGGTGGGGTGAGAGCGGCGCGAGTATCATCTGCCCTGGGTGCTAAAGTAGCGGTTGCTGAAGAGCGCTATCTGGGAGGCACTTGTGTTAACGTTGGCTGTGTTCCTAAAAAACTGTTTGTCTATGCATCTCAGTTCTCCACGGAATTTAAAACAAGTGAGGGTTATGGATGGGATGTTAGCAAACCGGGGTTTGCCTGGGAACGCTTGATTGCAAATAAAGACCGGGAAATAACGCGTCTTAATGGTGTCTATGAGTCGCTTTTAATTAAAGCAGGTGTTCGCTTAGTTGATGGTCATGCAAGTATTGTCGATGCGCATACGGTTAAAGTCGCAGGTCAACAGTTTACTGCTGAACACATCTTGATTGCGACAGGAGGATGGCCAGTTGTACCGGTTTTTCCTGGACATGAGCACATTATTACCTCCAATGATGCATTTTATCTGGATCAGTTGCCTAAACGAATTATTGTTGTCGGAGGAGGTTATATTGCTGTTGAGTTTGCAGGTATCTTTCATGGGTTAGGTGTTGATACGACGCTGATTTATCGTGGACCATTGTTTTTGCGCGGGTTTGATCTTGATGTTCGCAAGCATTTAGCTCTGCAACTTACTGATAAAGGGATCACGCTCAAATTTGATTCAGAAATTACCAGTATTGAAAAAAATGAGAATGGATTCACTGCAACGTTGAACTCAGGTGAAGCCCTATCTGCTGGTCAAATTATGTATGCAACTGGACGACAACCAAAAAGTCTGGAGCTGGGACTGGAAAACCTGGGTGTTGATCTGGATGAAAATACCGCAATTGCTGTCAATACGCACTATCAGACCTCAGTACCATCGATTTATGCAATTGGAGATGTAACCAATCGCGTTAATCTGACACCTGTTGCTCTGGCGGAAGGAAATTTCTTAGCCAACCAGTTGTTTGGGAATGGCAGCTCTCCACTGGACTACGAGAATATACCGACTTGCGTGTTCAGTCAGCCAAATCTTGCAACAGTCGGTTTGACCCAGCAGCAGGCAGAACAGCGCTACACAAAGATTACTATCTATAAGTCCATGTTTACACCAATGAAATACGCCATATCAGAGAATACTGAACAGGCATTCATGAAGTTGATCGTCGATGCCGACACTGATCATGTGGTGGGGGCACACATGATTGGACCTGATGCAGGAGAAATCATGCAAGGGATTGCAGTTGCGATTAAATGTGGGGCAACAAAAGCAAGTTTTGATTCCACGATTGGTATACACCCAACGTCTGCTGAAGAATTTGTTACGATGCGAGACGCATCGAGTTGATATTTACCGCTCGTTGGGGATTGGCTGCGTCAATGTCATCCGAGTAGTCAAATCCCCTATGTATCAACGCAGGTGATTATTAGTAACGGTATTCGGTTTTATCGCCTTCACACACTTCGTGGATTGTATCATCAACCAGTCGTCCACCTTGCCATCTTTTCTCGGACACCTTATGGCATTGTGTTTGTTCATTGTAATCGATTGGCGTAGCCTGAATACGTTCCCAGCCATCATTGGATTGATAGGCGATTTGCCGATTAGAGTATGCTGCTTCTTCTCTGGCACGTGAGGCGATTCCTGTTGTTGCGCCGCCAAAAGCACTGCCGAGTGCTCCGCCGATCATTGCTCCACGCCATCGGTTATGCCGATCAAGTAGAGCTCCGGCGACTGCTCCAATACCACCGCCAGCCATCGCACCTTCATAGACTCGCGGATTCTGAGCTGCACATGATACGAATAATTGTGAGCCAAGTATAATAGTGAGTAAACCGATTAATCTTTTGTTCATAATAGTCCCTGCCAGGTTATGAGATTGGTTATTTATTACTGAGAATTAATGTTTTTTTCATTAAATGCAATAGCAGTTTATCATCGGTCAACTTAACTGATGCTAAATCCATGCTTAACTGTAGATAAACAGAGAGAGAAACTGAGAAATAATCGGTTTGCTTTACTCCAGTATTGACGTAAAGGTCTGAATTGGTGAGGTGGTGATGTTTTGATTCTTTCTCAGCAGTGGTGAGTCATCACGATGTTGATCGGATTACTTGAAAAAATCAACCTGAATCCGTGCTTTCAATGTGAAATCAACAGCTCACGTATTGTCTCGTATTGAAGTTACGGATTCAGGATTAAGCTACCACTCGTTATATCGACGGAAACGACGACCTGGGGGAGGTGCGTATCTGTCATCATCATCCCACATACGATTCTGTCTGGAGTGTGGTGAACGATAGCAATCCAGAATATGTCTTTCGCATAAAGCCTCTCGCCATTCATATTTAATTAAATGCTTGTTGAATGGTTTTTTCTGTGCATGGAATTCTACTTTTTGACTTGGAGAATATTCGGATCGACCCCAGCCAGTGGCTGCTGATTCGCGGGATGAATGAGGTTTGGATTGATAAGTATAACGCTTTGGTTTTTTGCGTGACCGGTATTCTGGATAGCGCTGTTCCCTGAATGCTGCGACTGCGATAACACCTAATGCTGAGTAATCGTTAAATGATGCAGCATATGACTGACCTGCATCGGTAAAATAAAAACGCTTGATCCGGTTTTTTCCGCTTCGCCAGCCACTGAAAGATTGGCGCTGATGAGGGTCAAGAATATACAGGCGTTCTTTGGAGCGTAGTTTAGAATATTTGCCAGAGATGATATTGCGTCCATCCACTGCGATGACAACACCGATTCTTTCATTACTACGATTGATTATGTTAATACTGTACGGTTGCCCTTCTTGTGCCTCAATGTACTCTTTTTCCAGTCTGGATGAGCTGCGAACGGGGTATGCAGATAAACGCTGTCCGCGATCATTGACAATAAAAACATCCACAGCTGGTCGGGAATAGTCGTTGCTGGGTATTCGCTGATGTCCTGCCTGACTGCGGGTAACGCATCCGCCTAGAATGCTTACTACAACCATCAAAACCATGAGTTGTTTCATATTATTATTCCTTGTTGAGTATCTTTTGCTGTACACCCTGGAAGTCCTGGCTGGTGTAACAGGAAGCGCAGAGCTACTGCCGATAGATGATAGAAACAAGGTACTGAATCACATCTGAATACAAGAAATAACGGTGCTAAGATGATGCGTGGTGCTTCAACGTATAAACCGAATACTGCTAGCTAGCATTTGGTATGCTAACAGCATTCGGTATTTCTAATGTTTGCTTGAAGTTGAATCTGTTTTTTCTCAAGAAAATGAATGCTTCAAGCGACCAGGGATAACACTTTGTTTTACGCCAAAACCTGGCGCTTGGTTAGTTTATCTTAAGCAATTCCGGATCAGGAGTATGCAGAGTGCGTAAATAACTCAGCAAAGCTATTTTTTTGGAGTCAGGCAGTGCTACAAATTTGTTGCGTGCTTGTTGTGCATCACCTCCATGCCATTCAATCGCTTCAGTCAGTGTTGTAGCGCGACCATCATGCAGGTACGGTGCCGTATCAGCCACACCCCAAAGACGGGCAGTTACAAATGATCTATTTTCTATATCACTAACGCCCGCGAGTGATTCCTGTAGTCGTGAACCCATATCATGGCGTTTAAGATCAGAGAATAATTTGATCAGCATGCCGTCACTGTTGTCAGGGTCAGGTTCAAAACCAGCCGCTGAGTCAACAAGGTTGACTTCATAATATTTATTGGTATTGCTAAATGGCTGTTGTGGTTGCTCTGGCTGTTGGTAGGGGAGAATATGTCCGGTCGTTTTCATCACTGGAATATGGCAGACAGCACATCCAACATCATGAAATAGCTTGTCACCAGGTCCGTTATAATTCTCTTGTACTGGTTTTGGGGTTGTGGTGTTAAAAATAGCAAGCGCTGACATTTCTGCAATGGTGACTTCATTTTTTACTCCATCACCATCATGATCATTATCTTTTCC
>DRLZ01000272.1 GCA_011322755.1 Crenotrichaceae bacterium | reverse complement strand
TATTAATATCCAGCATCATCACCACAAACAAGAACAGCACCATTACTGCGCCGACGTAGACCAGCACCAATGTAATAGCCAGGAATTCAGCTTCCATCATCAGCCAGATCGCGGCGCAGGTAAAAAAGGTCAATACCAGAAACAAAACAGCATGAACTGGATTGCGCACTGTGATTACTGCCAATGCAGAAGCAATCAAAATGGCTGAAAATATGTAAAAAATCAGAGTTTCCATAACGTAGTCAGTTACACCTGTTTATTAGCGGTATGGCGCGTCTTCACTGCGGTCAAAGGCAATCTGTTTTTCCAGTCGATCACCAACATTCAACAGTAAATCCTTGGTCATAATGCTTTCACCGCGTTTTTCGAAGTGATACTCGAATTCACGGGTTTCAACAATCGCATCCACCGGACAGGCTTCTTCACAAAACCCGCAATAAATGCACTTAAATAAATCGATGTCGTAACGGGTAGTGCGACGGCTACCATCATCACGCTGATCAGACTCAATCGTGATCGCCAGTGCAGGACAAGTGGCCTCGCACAACTTGCAGGCGATACAGCGTTCTTCACCATTGTCATAGCGGCGTAGCGCATGCAGGCCACGAAACCTACCCGACTGCGGGGTCTTTTCTTCTGGATACTGAACTGTAATCTTTTTGGCAAACAGATACTTCCCTGTCAGAGCCAAACCTTTGAGCAGTTCCCACAGCAAAAAACTCTTAATGTAATGATTCATTGCATTCATATCTGCTCCCCCTTAATCAAACCACGGAGGCACATTGCCGAGTACCAAACAACCGACCACCAAAATCCAGACGATTGTCACCGGAATAAATATCTTCCATCCCAGACGCATAATCTGGTCATAACGGTAACGGGGAAAAGTAGCCCGAAACCACAAGAACAAAAATAACAAGAGTGCTGTTTTGGCCAGCAGCCAAACAAAACCAGGCACCCAGGCCAAAATAGGCTCAAGCATGGTTCCAGCGAACGGTGATAACCATCCTCCCATGAACATGATCGCTGTTAGCACTGATATCAAAATCATATTGGCGTATTCAGCCAGGAAGAATATGGCAAAGGTCATTCCGGAGTATTCAACATGGAAACCAGCAACGATCTCAGACTCACCTTCGGCCACATCAAAGGGCGCTCTATTTGTCTCAGCTACACCTGAGATAAAATAGACAACAAACATCGGTAACAACGGTAGCCAGAACCAATCCAGCAAACCCAGCTCACCTTTCTGGGCGAGAACGATATCCTGCAAATTCAGACTTCCTGCCGCCATTAATACAACCACAAGGGCAAAGCCCATCGCAATCTCGTAAGAAACAACCTGAGCGGATGAACGTAACGCACCTAAAAAAGCATACTTTGAGTTAGATGCCCAGCCGGCAATAATAACGCCGTAAACACCAACCGAAGTCATTGCCAAAATGTAAAGCAGGCCAGCGTCTATATTGGTGATTGCCGCACCTTCATCAAACGGAATGACAGCCCAGGCAACCAGCGCAGGGGCCAGAGTAACGATAGGCCCAAGTACAAACAGAAAGCGATTAGCATTGGTAGGGATAATAATCTCTTTCATCGCCAATTTCAGACCATCGGCAATCGGCTGAAGCAAGCCTCGCGGACCGACGCGGTTAGGGCCAATACGAACCTGAATATAACCAATCACCTTACGCTCTGCTAAGGTTAAATAGGCGACCGAAAGCATGATCGGCACCACGACGGCAACGATCTTAATTACGATCTGCAACAGTTCGGGAATCGCATTCCAAATTGTCAGTGCAGCATCAATCATTCTTATCTATCTCGCTTCACTCGCTATACTGGCTTAAGGGCAATTTCTACCCCGTCACACCCAAAACCGGCAACTTCATTGGTCGCGGCTGACAACCAGACCGTCCCATCAGCTGCTCGATCATCCACTTTCAATTCAACTACACAGCTGCTGTTGCCTTGCGTCACCTCGACATTTGAGACATCGACCAAGCCCAAAGCATTCGCTGTGGAGCTATTGATTCTTGCAGCAGCAGAAGCTTTTGCCTGAGGTGTCTTTTGCAGAGACTCAGCTCGTCGTACGGTGGCATCTACCGAATAGATTGCACTGTCAGCAACACGCACAACATTATCACTAGCAACTATCAGTGAATCTGCAAAATATGACGTACTTTCAAGCTCGCAGGCCTCATCTACCAACGCTTGTAATTCGTTGCGTACCTCTTCCGATGACTCTTGCTCGAAACCATCAAGATTGAACAGGTTCCCCATTACCCGCAGTACTTTCCATGCAGGACGAGTATCAGCCAACGGCTTAACACTGCCAGGAAAGCTCTGCCATCGTCCTTCTACATTCACAAATGTACCCGAAGTCTCGGTAAATGGTGCCACTGGCAATAGCACAGAGGCATACTCCAGCATTGTTTCACTCTTGTAGGGCGTCATTGAAACAACAAAATCAGCCGCATTAAGCGGGGCAACGACATCAGCGGCATTAGCAATATCATTTTCAGCTTCAGTGCCTAGCAGAACATAACCAGCCAATTTTTCAGCAAGCATGTTTTGCGTATTCAAGCCAAAACTAGCACCTTTGCCAGCCGCAGCCCGGTGCGGCAATGCCCCAGCCAGATACCCACCAGCGCTGTTTGCACCATCGGTCAAATAGGCGCAGGTGGCTCCACTCATCTCGGCGATGGCCCGACCAAGAGAACGCAGTCTTGAACCTATCGCTGATGACTGTGCATAGCTGCCCAGCATCACAATTGCCTTGCTTGACGACTTCAGTTTTTCAGCAATTGAACGCTGAACCTCGGTAATTTCAACCCCCGCAATAAGTGCATCAAGCCCTTGCGGGGCCTTGGCACCGCTTTCCAGCAATGCCTTGGCAATACCGGCAAGTGTTCGCTCCATCTGCGCTGGCGCTGCAATTACCTTCTCAGCAACAGGAAACATAAATTCATAATCGACAGGATTGACACACATAATACTTGCATCATTCAAGGCCGCCTTACGCACACGACTGGCCAGCAATGGCTGATCATGGCGAATATTCGAACCTATGAGCAATACTGCATTGATATCTTCAATGGATTCGATGCTTTGCCCCAGCGATGGATATAAAGGCATGCTTTCCTGATCTGCAAAATCAAGTTGGCCAAGACGATGGTCGATGTTTGAACCACCCAGACCGCGGACCAGTTTCTGCAGTAGATACATCTCCTCAATCGTTGCGCTTGCAGAGGTCAGTGCGCCAAGATGACCGGCACCATGTTTTTCGAGAACAGCCTTTAAACCGGAAACAGTTGCATCAAGCGCAGTTTGCCAATCGACTTCCTGCCACTCACCATCCTGCTTAACCATCGGTACACGCAGGCGGTCAACACTATTTACGCCTTCATAGCTAAAACGATCCCGATCGGAAATCCATGTCTCGTTGATCCCTTCATTTTCAACCGGTGTAACACGACGCGCTTCATTGCGCAGGGTTTCAACCTGAATATTAGAACCAACACAGTCATGCGCAGCAATACTACTAACCTGGTTCATTTCCCAGCTACGGGCATGGAAACGGAATGGTTTTGATGTCAAAGCACCAACAGGGCAAAGGTCGATCACATTACCAGACAGCTCTGAAGTCACGGCCTTCTCAACATAGGTACCAATAATCATATGTTCGCCGCGGCCAGTCGCGCCTAACTCCTGAACTCCTGCAACTTCCTGCCCAAACCGAACACAGCGGGTGCAGTGTATACAGCGAGTCATATCAGTAGAAATCAAAGGCCCGAGATTTTTGTCGAATACAACTCGTTTTTCTTCGCCGTATTGGGAATGATCACCACCAAAACCGACGGCCAGATCCTGAAGTTCACACTCACCACCCTGGTCACAGATTGGGCAATCCAGAGGGTGATTGATCAACAAGAATTCCATCACACTCTTTTGCGCCGCTATGGCCTTTTTTGAGCGAGTGAAAATAACCATGCCATCAGTAATTGGCGTGGCGCAAGCTGGCAGTGGCTTGGCTGCTTTTTCAACTTCCACCAGACACATACGGCAGTTAGCAGCAACCGACAGTTTCTTGTGGTAACAAAAACGAGGAATAGGGATACCGACATCATCAGCCGCCTCAATGATCATGGCCCCGTCCTGCGCCTCGATCTTTTTCCCATCGATTTCTATACTTACCATCAATTGGCCCCGTACATTCTTATCTGTTTAATCTCGTTAATAAATAACAAAAAAATCACACCAGGCATTTGCCATGGTCGATATGATATTGAAACTCATCACGAAAATGTTTTATGAAACTGGCCACAGGCATGGCAGCAGCATCACCCAGAGC
>DRLZ01000271.1 GCA_011322755.1 Crenotrichaceae bacterium | reverse complement strand
CGTAGCTTCAGCCGAGTTAAGTGGGTATTCCAGACTGGCATTTATAAATGTTTCTCCGTACTTATTCAAAAACACCGCATTTGGCAAGCCTGCGTCATTGGAGACAATCAGGTCAGGATAACTATCACGGTTAAGATCAACCCATTGCGCAGCTAAACCTCTGCCACCCACATTGGCAACACCTGCATTGCTAGTAACATCTTCGAATTTTAGTTTCCCCTTGTTCAAATACAATTGATTTGCCTGGCCATCGTAAACCCTGGCATCAAAAGATACGGGCAACATACGCTGAAAGCCGGATGTTTTTTCATAGGTTTTTGCACCATTTTTAAAATCCAGATAATTCACTACGTAAATATCAAGCAAACCATCCTTGTTGTAATCTGCAACCACGACGCTTGTGCTCCAAGCCTCGCCTTTTATCCCGGCCAGCGGGCTAATATCAACAAAACGGCCGTTACGATTTTCATAAAAAATATTACTGCCATAGCTCGTTACAAACAAATCTGCATCACCATCATTATCAAAGTCTGCACTGGCACAGCCCATACCCCATACGGTATTTTCCAAACCGGCTCTTTTCGTAACATCAACAAACTGACCATTGCCATTATTTTTGTAAAGTACGTTGGAATGTCCCTGCTGCCACCACTCTCGCCTTCCATAGTATCGCGTCTGACCTGAACCGGTGATAAAAAAAATGTCTAACCAGCCGTCGTTATCAAAATCAAGCACACAGGCACCTGCACCCAGTGTTTCAGTAAGATTTGTTATTTTTTCTCCTCCCTGCATATGAGAAACGACCAGGCCGGCGTAAGCTGTTATATCGCTAAAAACAGGTTTTTTGGAAATATTTGAATAAAACTGGAAGTGACTTGGGGAATAGTCAATAGTTTTCAAGGGAATGGTTTTCAATGGCGTAAGGTAAAGAAAAACCAAACCTAGCGCGACAGATAGCAGGATAAAAACAATGGTATGCCAACGGTAGCTCATCGCTTGCTAGAAGAAAATCAATTTAAACGCAGAATACAGCTCTAGCGCATTTGTTCTTTGGCCAGTCTAAGCATGCTTTCACGATAAGCTTGACTGTTTTTTAATGTTTGCTTCAAGGCCTGTCGATTTTTTGTATTAGCCAAGTCCATGGACAATGCCGTAACCTTTTTGCCCAGGGCCTCATGAAAGTCTGCCACGTTTTTCTCATCTTTCTTTTTCAGCGCTTCGATTTTTTTTTGGTCAATCACCTGTTTTGTTTGATCCTGTTTTTTCATAACCGTTACCTTGTAAGGTGCCTGATGCACTGTTTCAATTGCTTCAACCGCATTTTTTTTACTTTGATTCGGCGCTTGAGGAGAGGGAAGCGATGAGGCCAAACCAGGTTTAACATCCTCATTCGTCTGTTCGGCACAGCCGACAAAAATTGTAAGCAATAAGATAAAAATCGCTAGCAATCTCATTTCATTCACCGTTTAACTCACGTAAAATTATTGTCTCATAGTAACTACTCACCCATTGTGGCTTCGATCCGTGCATTTGGCGGTGAGTAGTTACGTCTCATAGAGCTTAAGGCTCAATACTAAAGTTCCTGTTAAAATAGTTGTTTTCATTACCTGCGGTATCCCGCATTCTGACATATACGTTCACTGTGCTATTCGCGGTAAAATCACTATCCGGGGTAAATACAACTTCTGTCCGCGCAGCATTAATAACAAAACTGCCCGGCACTTTAACACCATCGACTCTAATCGCTATTGCTTCAAAATATGTTGGATCCATAACATCGTCAAAGGCCAAGGTAATCGTCGTGTTAGCCGGATTATTGCTACTGTCTGCCGCAGGCGTCATAGACGTTACGGTCGGCCGTGTACTATCCGCTGTAACACCCGTGGTAAACGTTGACTGGTCGAATGGCATTTGATTTCCACTAAGATCGCACACACCATTTAATGTTAAGGTATAAGTTGTATTTGCCTCCAGATCTGCTGACGGTTTAAACATAATAACGTTATGCTCCGGACTGGTTACCGTATCAAAACTCACGTCACCCGACACATTACCGCTAACACGACTTAAACTGACCGTGCTGTTATTCACGCACATCGGGCTGACAGACTCATTGAAGGCAGCCCTGACACGTGAATTCAGAGAAACATCTGTTGCACCCTCTATAATTCCCAGGTTTTCAATTATTGGTGCGTCAACATCCGTAGTATCAGCCGTCACTTTTAAATAAAGGTATTTTGTATTGCCTGTATTCCCAGACAGGTCGCTGATATTTCCATAAAATCTTGCCTGATATTCGTTATTCAGCAGTAATGCCGAATCAGGCAAAATCGAGACTGTTTTGCCATCACTACTTATTGACAAGTCAAAATTTACGTCTTCAGAACTGGCTGTCTGATTTCTTAGATACACATTCCCGTCCAGGTTCAATGGATCAATACGCTCATCGTATTTGACAGAAATCAAAGGCTGAGTACTGGCAACATCAGCATATAAAAACGGTGTAAAACTCAAAATTGTTGGACCGACTAAATCCACACCAGTACCCGTTGTAAAATTTCTAACGACCGCTGCGCTCATCACATTGCCACTGATATCCCTGACACCGTCAACCTGGATGGCATAGCTTGTGTTTGCATCCAGCAATTTGTTAAGTTTCAAGCTAACCATTCGGTGGTCATCGCTCAAGTTTCGACTATCAAGATTCACTTCAACAGTGCCAACGAAAAGTTTGATGCCTTCAACCGACAGAGCATCAATCGGCTCATCAAATTTTACTTTTAACACGGTGTTTGTTGGTACACTGGTCAAGCCCTCTTTGATGCTAAACCCTGTAACCTGAGGGGCTGTGTTATCAACGTTTATCGTTGTTGTAAACCGTGAAGAAAAATAAACAGAATTATTCGCAAGATCCGTTAAGGAAATATAAATCGAGAATAACTCATCACCCACCCAGGGAACATCTGGCACAAAAGTCAGTATCGTTCCGTCCGTGCTCAAAGAGGAATCCCCCGGCACTTTAGCACCTGACGATGCATTGTAAATATAAAAACTGTCGTTCGTAATATCGTTGGGAAAGATAGGTTCATCAAACTTCACAACAACCTCACTGCCAAGATCAACATTTGTCGCGCCATAAAAAGGATTGGTTTGAATAATCTGAGGTGGGATTGTGTCCAAACCTGTGGCCGTGCTGAATGTTGAACTGCTAGCGATGACCGTATTAGCCGACAGATCCTCGACCGCAGGCGCATTAATTGTCACCGTTTGATTGGCCGGGAATGGCTCATGCAATACATAAGTCATCTGCTTGTTATCACTACTGATGCTTACACTATGAGGAGTAAGCGGGGAAATACCGCCATCCAGCGGGATACTGACAGGGTTTATTGCTTCATCATACTTCAAGGATATTTTCGCGTTAATACCCACGCCTGACAGGCCGTCGGAAGGACTCAGGGAAACAACCTGTGGCGCAACCGTATCCTCAACAGTTCCGGTTGTAAAGAAATGTACATTGGTGCTTGAATAGGTATTCCCATCTGCACTACTGACGTTCACGGAGGTATAGTATTGCGTGTTGGCCAACAGTGGTGATACTGGTGAAATTCGCAAAACCTGATTATTCTGTATCAGGCTGATATTCACAGGTATCGAGCTGGAATCAGACACTAAATACAAGGCACCTGAAATACTGGCATCATCCAAAGGCTCATCAAACATCGCCTCCATGACAACATTCAATGGCACATTTTCGCTATTGTATATCGGCGAGATTTTGGTCAAGGACATCTGGTTTTCAGCGCGGTCTTTTGCAACCCGGAAACTCCCCTCGTAGTCATATATGAAATTTCCTGCCTCATCTGTTGCTGTGCCATCAACAAAAACAGCAACAATGGCATCACTGAGCCAGGCTTGATCAGGCACAAAGGTTATTACCTGATTGTTTCCGCTCAAATTCATGCTGCCTGGTACGAGTATTCCATTTTGCGACACATGAAAAGCAGTACTTAGACTTGCGGCATTCAATGGTTCACTGCTGTATAAAACGATATTTTTATCTACTGAAACATTGTATCCACCATTATTGGGGTATTGCTGGATAATACTCGGTCTACTTACATCCTGACTATCCGCCGTAGTAAACAAACTGATAAAGTCGCTTGCCGAATTTCCGGAATGGTCTTTGACCCCATTCGCCACAACCACACTGATCAGTGCGGCATCAGGAAAAGCGCCATTAAGAATAACGGCTCGATTATCTGCCGAGCGATTCACATTAATCGACAGCTTTTCACCATTGGCATACACGGCAAAATGTTCTCGATTTATCGTATTCGCATCCAGTGACTCGGAAAAGTTAATAATCACTTCTCTAAGAAATGCAATATCAATTGCGCCGTCGGCAGGTGTTACAGAGGAGATGCTAGGCGCCAGGGTATCGAAAACATCAGCGCTGGTTTCAAAATAACGATCAAAGGCTCGATTTCTGTTGCCCGCCAAATCCTGCACGCCATTGACATTGACATATATTTTGGT
>DRLZ01000270.1 GCA_011322755.1 Crenotrichaceae bacterium | reverse complement strand
GTTGGCGATGCCAAAATGGAAGCTGCCAAAGTTGTGTGGCCAAGTATGAAAGAGACCCGTCAAACAACATTGATTGTCATGGTTATGGTGATCTTGGTTGGATTGATGTTGTGGGCGTTTGACTCATTTTTACTGTGGGCAGTTAAGCAGTTAACCGGTCAGGTGGGGTAGGCTATGTCTTTGCGTTGGTATGTAATTCACGCTTATTCTGGTTATGAAAAGCATGTTGTTCGATCGCTTAAAGAGCGTTTAAGTCGGAGTGATCTCGAATCAAGTTTTGGTGAGATTCTTGTTCCTACCGAAGAAGTCGTTGAGATGCGTTCTGGCCAGAAACGTAAGAGCGAGCGAAAATTTTTCCCTGGCTATGTGCTTGTACAGATGGAAATGAATGATGATACGTGGCATTTAGTTCGAGAAATTCCTCGCGTGATGGGGTTTGTTGGTGGAACAGGGGATCGGCCTGCTCCTATTACTGAAAAAGAAGCAAATAATATATTGCAGCGTGTTCAGGATAGTGTTGAGCAACCAAAACCTAAAGTGCTGTTTGAAACGGGCGAGGTCGTGCGTGTGCTTGAGGGACCTTTTGCAGATTTTAATGGTGTTGTTGAAGAAGTTAATTACGAAAAAAATAAACTTCGGGTTGCGGTTTCAATATTTGGTCGTTCTACACCGGTCGAGTTAGAGTTTGGTCAGGTAGAGAAGGGTTGATTTTATAGGTTGGTTTTAGCCCGGAAGTTTTATATGGCTGCCGGGCTTTTTGTTATGGGGAGCCTAGATTAGGCGTTTGAACCCGTTTAGGAGTGATTGATGGCTAAAAAAGTACAAGCTTATATTAAGCTTCAGGTTAAGGCTGGGCAGGCGAATCCTAGTCCTCCCGTAGGCCCTGCGCTGGGTCAGCATGGTGTGAATATTATGGAGTTTTGCAAGGCGTTTAACGCTAAAACCCAAAGCCTTGAGGCTGGCTTGCCTATTCCTGTTGTCATTACAGTTTATTCAGATAGAAGTTTTACCTTTGTAACTAAAACGCCTCCTGCTTCTATACTGTTGAAAAAGGCTGCTGGTATTAAGAGTGGTAGTAAAACGCCACATACAGATAAGGTAGGTAAAGTAACTCGTGCGCAACTGGAAGAGATTGCCAACACAAAAATGCCAGATCTGAATGCACAGGATTTAGATTCTGCGGTTAGAATTATTGCTGGCAGTGCGCGTAGCATGGGAATTGAGACGGAAGGGGTTAAGTAGTGGCTAAATTAACTAAACGTACCAAATCTTACGTCGAACGTGTTGATGCTGGAAAAGCATACTCTATTGACGATGCTTTTGGGTTATTGAAAGATCTGTCATCTGTGAAGTTTGTTGAGTCTGTTGATGTCAGTGTGAATTTGGGGATTGATCCGCGTAAATCAGATCAAGTTGTTCGTAGCTCTACTGTTTTGCCTCATGGTACAGGTAAAGTAGTTCGAGTTGCTGTATTTACTCAAGGCGCAAATGTTGAAGCTGCGAAAGAGGCGGGTGCAGATATCGTTGGTATGGACGATTTAGCTGCAACTGTTAAAAGTGGTCAAATGGACTTTGATGTCGTTATTGCTTCGCCTGATGCTATGCGTGTTGTTGGTCAGCTAGGTCAAATATTGGGTCCGCGCGGTCTTATGCCTAACCCTAAGGTGGGTACTGTGACACCTAATGTTGCAGCGGCTGTGAAAAATGCCAAGTCAGGTCAGGTGCGTTATCGTGCGGATAAGGCAGGAATTATCCACTGTTCGCTAGGTAATGTTAGTTTTGATGTTCAGCACTTAAAGGAAAATCTTGAAGCATTGCTCTCTGATTTGATTAAAGCAAAGCCTAGCTCTGCAAAAGGGGTCTATGTTAAAAAGGTTAGTGTTTCCACTACGATGGGGCCTGGTCTGGGTGTTGATTTGTCAACACTTTCAATGTAAAAGGATTATTAATCGACTTTGGGCTATCGGCTTGTTTCGGTGGCCGTCAAAGACCGTAGGTGTTTTTAACTTAAATTGAACTGCTTAAAGCCTACGCAGGCGGTGTGTGTATGACCGGGAAGAGCTAAAATTCTCTGACTAAATCACCGTAAAGCACTCAGTAAAAATTGAGTGTTGAAATGGGGGGGTGCTTTTATGGTGCTCCGTATTTTTAATTGAAAAGTTGGTCAGGCCAGGCTGTTCATTATTTAAATGAAATTAGTAGGGCAGGCGAAACTTGCATTACAGGAGATTGACGTTTGCTAACACTCGAAAGTAAAAAAACGATTGTAGCGGAAGTGGCGGAAGTGGCGAGCAATGCCCAGTCTGTGATTGCAGCGGAGTACCGGGGTTTGACAGTCGCAGAAATTACCGATCTTCGTGGGAAAGCGCGGGAAGCAGGTGTATCTCTGCGGGTTGTTAGAAATACTTTGGCTCGTAGAGCAGTGGAAGGCACAGATTATGCCTGTATTTCAAGCTCATTAAAAGGACCCTTGATGTTGGCGTTTTCTGGTGAAGAACCTAGTGCGGCAGCAAGAGTACTCTCGGAGTTTGCAAAAACGCATGATAAATTAGTTGTTAAAGTTGTTGCACTTCAAGGTCAGCTGCTAAATGTTTCTGATTTAAGTGCGGTTGCTACATTACCTACGCGTGATGAAGCTATTGGCCAGTTGATGGCAACTATGAAAGCACCTGTTGAAAAATTGGTGCAAACTTTGGCTGCTACGCCAACCAAGTTGGTGCGGACTTTGGTTGCATTGAAAGATCAAAAAGAAGCTGCATAATTTAAGCACTCTATAAGCTTTATATAATAGTAATATTTTGGGGAAAAAAATGGCTGTAACTACAGAAGAAATTTTAGAAAGCATCTCAAGCATGTCAGTAATGGAGGTCGTAGAGCTGATCTCTGCGATGGAGGAGAAGTTTGGTGTTACTGCTGCGGTTGCAGTTGCAGCAGCTCCTGCTGCTGGTGCTGGTGCTGGCGAAGCTGCCGCAGAAAAAACCGAATTTGATGTTGTTATGACAAATTTCGGCGGAAACAAGATTGCTGTTATTAAAGCAATTCGTGCAATCACTGGTTTAGGTTTGAAAGAGGCTAAAGCAATGGTTGAAGGCGTGCCAGCAACGATCAAAGAAGGTGTTGCTAAAGAAGAAGCAGAAGAAACTGTTAAACAGCTGGAAGAAGCTGGCGCAACTGTCGAAACCAAGTGATTTTGACAGATTTTCTTTGCAGGTATAGCCTGCTTTGAAGCAGGGCCGGTGGCTTTTTATAGTCACCGGCCTTTCGCCGTTTGTTTATTTATAAAGTTATTTGGAGCAGTCACTCCGATAGCTCATGACATCAAGCTGAGGAAACCTGATGGCCTATTCTTTCACAGATAAAAAATGTATCCGAAATGATTTTGGAGTACAGGAAAGTGTACTTGACGTACCATTCTTGCTTGCTACCCAAATGGAGTCTTTTCGTAAATTTTTGCAGGCAGATGCCTTGCCCGATGAGAGGGAGGATACCGGTCTTCAGGCGGCTTTTACTTCAGTTTTTCCTATCACAAGTTATTCAGGCTCTGCTGAATTACAATATGTAAGCTACAGGTTATGTGAACCGGCATTTGATGTGAAGGAGTGTCAGATGCGTGGTGTTGTCTATTCTGCGCCACTACGTGTCAAGGTTCGCCTGGTTATTTATGGCAAGGAGGGATCTGGCGATTCACGTACTATCAAAGATATAAAAGAACAAGAAGTCTACATGGGTGAATTACCCTTAATGACTGATAGTGGTACGTTTGTTATTAATGGAACCGAGCGTGTTATTGTATCGCAGCTACACCGTTCGCCAGGGGTGTTTTTTGAGCATGATAAGGGTAAAACACACTCTTCAGGGAAGTTGCTTTATTCTGCTCGAATCATACCTTATCGTGGTTCATGGCTAGACTTTGAGTTTGATCCAAAAGATTGTGTGTTTGTTCGTATTGACCGTCGCCGTAAATTGCCTGTCTCCATTTTGTTGCGGTCATTAGGTTATAACACTGAAGATATTCTCAGTATGTTTTTTGAGACAAATACACTGAATCTTGCATCTGATGGTGTGAAGCTGGATTTAGTAGTCGAGCGCCTGCGCGGTGAGACTTTATCGTTTGACATTAAAGATAATAGTGGTCAGGTCATTGTTGAAGCCGGTCGTCGTATAACATCACGTCATCTAAGAAAAATTGAAAAAGAAGGAATTAAAACGTTAGTTGTTCCTGATGAGTTTGTTCTTGAAAAGGTTATATCGCATGATGTTATCGATACAGAGAGCGGTGAAATTATTGCCAGTGCTAACTCTGTTATAACAGAGGAGCTTTTGGCAGCGCTGAAAGAGTCGACTGTAGAGACTGTCAAGGTACTTTATACTAACGATTTTGATCGTGGTTCATATATTTCGGATACATTGCGTATTGAACAGGCTTCTAATGAGATAGAGGCTAAAATTGAAATATATCGTATGATGCGGCCTGGTGATCCACCCACTGAAGATGCAGCGGTCGCTCTTTTCAAAAACCTGTTTTTTACTTCTGATCGTTATGATTTATCTTCTGTTGGTCGTATGAAGTTTAATCGCCGTCTGGGTCGGGAAGATGATCATGGGCCTGGAACTTTATCCAATGAGGATATTATTGCAGTACTTTCCGAGCTTATTAATATTAAGAATGGCAAAGGAATTGTTGATGATATCGACCATTTGGGGAATCGACGAATTCGTAGCGTTGGTGAAATGGTTGAGAACCAGTTTCGTATAGGGCTTGTTCGTGTTGAGCGTGCGGTTAAAGAGCGCTTGAGCCTGGCTGAATCAGAAGGATTGATGCCGCAAGAACTTATTAATGCGAAGCCTGTTGCGGCTGTTGTCAGAGAGTTTTTTGGTTCCAGTCAATTATCCCAATTTATGGATCAAAATAATCCATTATCAGAAGTCACTCATAAGCGACGTGTTTCTGCATTAGGTCCAGGCGGCTTGACTCGAGAGCGTGCTGGTTTTGAAGTGCGCGATGTTCATCCAACACATTATGGGCGCGTCTGCCCGATTGAAACACCAGAAGGGCCAAATATTGGTCTGATTAACTCTTTAGCTGTTTATGCTAGAACGAATGAATATGGCTTTCTGGAAACTCCTTATCGAGTGGTGAAAGATTGCAAGGCAACTGATGAAGTGCGCTACCTTTCCGCTATTGAGGAAGGTAAGTATGTGATTGCACAAGCAAGTACAGAAATCAATAGTGATGGTGAGTTGCAGAGCGATATGATCTCTTGTCGCCACCAGAATGAGACGATTATTACAACACCAGACCGTGTTCAATTGATGGATGTATCACCTCGTCAGATTGTTTCTGTTGCAGCTTCACTGATTCCGTTCCTGGAGCATGACGATGCTAACCGGGCTCTGATGGGATCTAATATGCAGCGCCAGGCTGTTCCTACCTTGATTGCTGAGAAACCTTTGGTTGGTACCGGTATGGAGCGTATTGTCGCGGTAGATTCTGGTGTAACTGTTGTCGCCAAACGGGGTGGTCTGGTTGATTCTGTTGATGCGGGTCGAATCGTGGTTCGAGTAAATGATGATGAGGCAATTGCTGGGGAGGCGGGTGTTGATATTTACAGCTTAACCAAATATCAGCGTTCAAACCAAAATACCTGTATCAATCAAAAGCCTCTGGTCAATCCTGGTGATATAATTGCTCGTGGCGATGTTCTTGCTGATGGCCCGTCAACAGATATGGCTGATCTTGCTTTAGGACAAAACATGCTCGTCGCTTTTATGCCTTGGAATGGGTATAACTTTGAAGATTCAATTCTGATTTCTGAGCGTGTTGTTCAAGAGGATCGTTTTACAACGATTCATATTGAAGAGCTGACCTGTATGGCTCGTGATACAAAGCTGGGTTCTGAAGAGATTACAGCTGATATTCCCAATGTCGGTGAAGGTGCTCTGTCCAAACTGGATGAAACAGGTATTGTTCATGTTGGTGCAGAAGTCAAGCCTGGTGATATACTTGTTGGAAAAGTAACTCCAAAAGGTGAGACTCAGCTCACCCCTGAAGAAAAACTTCTAAGAGCTATTTTTGGTGAAAAAGCGTCTGATGTAAAAGATACTTCTTTGCGCGTTCCATCAGGAAAGATTGGTTCAGTCATTGATGTTCGTGTCTTTACACGTGACGGTGTTGAGAAAGACAGTCGGGCTTTGGCTAATGAATCTGCTGAGCTTAAAAAAATCAAAAAGGATCTGACCGATCAATTTCGTATTGTAGAGGAAGATACCTATCAGCGCGTTGAAAATATATTATTAGGAAAAATTTCATCTAAAGGGCCGCGTGGATTTAAAAAAGGCACAGAAATTACTTTGGATGGATTGTCTGGGCTTCCTCGTGAAAAGTGGTTTGAGATTCGTGTTGGTGATGATGCGCTAGATACGCAGCTTGAACAGTTGAGTGAGCAGTTGAAGCAGGAACAGAAAAATTTTGACGAACGTTATGAGGAGAAGC
>DRLZ01000269.1 GCA_011322755.1 Crenotrichaceae bacterium | reverse complement strand
GGTCTCAAGTTTTATATTGGTGTGATTCGAAATTACATCAGGAATCTCGCGGTGTCACGATACTCTTTCACAAATTATTAGTGAAATAGTATCGTCCTCAGCTTTGCCTCAGAACTTAGACTTAGAATCAATTAACAAGTATTCCCTCTCTTGCCATTTATCATCGCTAACGTCACTGCCTCTAACATGAGTCAACAGAAAACCAGCAGTAATCCGTCACCTGTCTCAACGACAACCATGATTTTGTATAGCCTGCCACATTTAACCCATACGGTTGTATTACTGCCAATGGCTTTGTTTATTCCAGCTTTTTATGCGGATAACCTAGGGCTTCCACTTGCTACGGTCGGCTTTGCGATTGCTGCATCACGTATTTTAGATGTTGCTACTGATCCACTAATAGGTATCATGAGCGATCGATTTCGGACGAGATGGGGTCGTCGGAAACCATGGTTAATTGCTGGCACTCCCTTGCTAATGCTTTCAACCTGGATGGTTTTTGTTCCGGGTGAAAAGGTTTCCATTCATTATTTACTGATTTGGGCTTGTCTGCTTTATCTTGGCTTTACCATGGTTGATTTGCCCTATAAAGCGTGGGGTGCCGAACTTTCAACATATTATTCTGAACGCTCCAGAGTGGCTGCATGGCGTGAAGGCATGGGTGCGGCAGGGCAGGTTATCTTCCTGCTAATTTTGATGATAATGGCTGCATACGGATATACCGATGACAGTCAGCAGTTACTGGCTATTGCGCTTGTTGTTGTCGTGACAGTTCCAATACTAATGCTAATCATGGTGTTTAATGTCTCAGAGCGAGCACCCGATCGACTCGCTGGAGATCGCTTGACGGGTTGGTCAGGACTGTTACTGGTGTTTAAAAACCGTGCTTTTGTCCGTACTGCAATCTCGATTATTTTACTCGGAGCAGCGCTAATTTGTCAGGCGACTTTGCATAAGCTGGTGTTGACACATGTGGTCGGTAACCCAGAGCTGTTTGCACCAATGATACTTGGTGAGCAACTGGCAGCACTTGCATTACTGCCATTCTGGATGTGGGTTTCCGATCGTATTGGCAAGCATCGTGCAGTGACGCTGGCTGCGCTCTGGGTTGGTGTTTGCAGTCTGATGTTTCCATTGGTCGGGGCAGGGGATTCGGTCCTTTATGTCAGTTTGATTATTATCCGTGGCAGCAGTTTTACTTCAATATTTTTTCTTTCAAATTCTATCGCCGCAGATGTCGTTGACTACGATACAGTAACCTCAGGACAGCAGCGAACCGGTCTGTATTTTTCAATCTGGGGAATGGCGATCAAGTTCTCGGTGGCACTCGGTGTTTTACTGGGCACATGGCTACCTGCATCTTTTGGTTTTCAACCCTCTGCGCTTGATCACAGTGAAATTGTTCTTGACTCATTAATGATGGTCTACGGATGGGTTCCTTTTTTACTAATGCTGTGTGCAGCACCATTATTGTGGAATTTTCCAATTGATATGGAACGCCAGCAGCAACTGCGCAAGCAGATCGAATCAAACCGTGTTCGTTAAGTCGTTCAGCTAGAATCAGATCCGATGCATTATCAAACACATTGGTCTTACTGAATTATTGTTTACGCAGAACAACTGTATCCCGGCCATTTTCGCTGGCAATCTGAGCAAATAGCAAATCTCCCAGTTGCATGATATGAACTGTTTCCTCTGCATGTTTTATTTCGCTATCAAACGAAGTCTCTTCCTGTAGTTGAAGTTGAGTGGTTGAATTAATAAACTTCCAGTTGTGATTAACCTGAATACTTTTCAGCTTTAAATCGTCCACACCAGCATTGACATTTAGTGTGCTCTCAGGATGACGAGAATAGATTGCAACATAACCCGCACGCTCTCTGACATGACCACCTGCCTGCAAAGCCTGCTCTTCGAAGATGGCTGATTCAAACCCTTCAGTGTTAATGTTTCGCAAGCGGATGCTGGCTGGCTGAGTGCCATTGCTTGTTTGTAATGTCGCAAAAACCAGCGGAGGTTCTGGAAACTGGTTGGAAAAAACAGTTTTTTTCCATTTTCTATTTCCGGTCAAGTTAAATTCGCCAACTTCGATTAAGACATCAATTTCGCCAACTGTGCCTTGTTGCAAATAAACGCCGGGTTGCAATGCATAATAATCAACTTGCTCATTCTGGTGTTTGTCATCTAGGTACTGGTATTCCTGAAAACGAATATCAAAACCAAGATTGCTGACATTGGCTAGTCGTACAACACCCGCTTGGCTTCCTTGAAAACTGGGTGGGCCGGCAATAATCACCGGCCGTGTTTCAAATGTCTGTTCTTGTTCAAATGCATAATGGACAGGTTGGGATTTGATGCTGATCTGCTTGGCAACCAATTGTGGGAAGCCAAAGAAGAAATGGGGTGGAAATACGACATCGCTTGCTTCGAATGATCCAATGTCATACGCGTCACCAAACAGTCGGGGAAAACCGGCTCCTCTCTGGTCTGTGGTAAGTTCCAGTGGATTACTACCCGCATCAATTGCTGGACTATCAGGTAATAACGGGAGAATTTGTATACAGTATTGCTGGCTCCCTGGAACACCCACTGCCTCAGCACATCCTTTGATGGCAAGTGGCGCTAACTTCGGATTGGTATCAAAAATATTTCCTTGACTAATACCGTTGATCTTATTCTCAGAATCACCAAACAAACTGTCTGTCATGTTGAGCATAGGGATTCTGGACTCAGGTGCTGTTGTAAATGACAGATTCTCTCCAACATTATTGTTACCAGACAATATGGTACTGTTGATTGTTACTTCAGTAATGATGTCATCTGCAAATCTACTGAGGTTAAATCCATCTGGATCATTAACACGTGTTGTCACTTGCAGACCACTGCCGCTCAACAGACTATTGTTCTTAGCAATAGTCGTGTTATTGATGTCAAGTTTTCCAAAATAAACATGAATACCCCCACCTGTTGCTGTGCTATCCAGAGTCTTGTTATTTGAAATTGTACTGTTGGTAATTGCTGCATCGCTAAATTCAATACTAATGCCAGCGCCGTGACTATTCTGACCTGTTGTTGTGTTACTGGTAACTGTGGAGTTACTCAGAGTCAGCTGGCCATTCACGAGTACAGACATGAAAGACGGCCCATTTGGATTTTCGTAGTATTTGTAGGTGTTGTAAGTACCCGCAATCAACAACCCGCCACCGTGAGCATTATCCCCCACTGTTGTGTTGTTGGATATCAAACTGTTAATCAGTTCAGCATTGATTGACTTGACGCCGCCTCCATGCGCTCCTTTGCCATTGGTCTTGTTATGTTGTACGCGTGAATGTTTAATAATAAGTCGATCAGCCTGCAAGCCTCCCCCGAATGCATGTCGTCCATTTGTTTGATTGCCAACAATGTCACTGTGATTAATGGAAAGTCGTTCGGCAAAAATACCACCGCCACGGGCATTTTCTCCTTCTGTTATGTTATTAAATACATCTGTTGAAGACAGTGTAGCCGTAGATGCGCTGAATCCACCGCCATAGGCGTTATTTCCAGTTGTTTTATTATTATTAATCGTGCTGTTAGAGATCAAAGTAGATTGTGCACTAAAACCTCCACCTTCACCCTGTGCATTGTTGTGGTCAATGCTACTATTGTTGGCAACGAGTATTGTGGTGGAAAGACCGCCTCCACTTGAGCGATCTGCTGTGGTTTGATTATCACTAATTGTCGATCGAATAAGCTCAATCGAATGTTGAGCACACACTGCACCGCCGCTACCTGTAGCTGAGCTGTTTGTAACTGAGCTATCGATCAGAATCACTGAATTTAATGAGCAGATTGCGCCACCATCGCTGTCCTCCATTTGACAGCTTTGGCCAAGGATTGAATCAGTAATATTTCCTTCGGTGATCGACAGGTTTTCAAGGGTTAGTTTCGCCTTGTAATTCAAAACACCGAAGATGCGAGAAGCATTGTTTCCACTAATTATCTGGTGAGTATCAGTTGCTGTGATTTTGACAGACTCGAAGATGTTTATTTGTCCTGATGTCAGTGTGATCGGTCCGATATTTTTGGCAATCACGATGTGATCAAAACCTTCTCGACTATTTGCTAATCGTACCGCATTGCGCAGGCTGCCAATGCCTTTATCTCTGTTGTTGGTAACCTCGATAATATTGATATCTGGCTCAACAGGAGGTTGTGGCTTGATGGTTGACGGATTTGTTTCATACGCACCGATATCAACGGCAGCACCGAGTACGCGTGGGAAACGATCCCCACGCTGATCGTTCAAAACTGGTAGTGACAGGCTTCCATGATCAATTGCCAGGCTACCGGAAAATAGTGCATGGGTTTGAATACAGGCTGCGCGATCAGGTGCGCCAGCACGGATAGTGCAACCATTATCTGCAAGTTTGTCCAGACCAATGTCAGGATCGAAACGACGAGTAAAAAAAGAATTAATATTCCTGCCATTAACTAATTGCTCAATTCCACCAAACACGCTGTTTTCAAGGTTGAATATGTGAGTATCTGAAATCGTAATGAGCTTCGAGTTATCTGTATGATCTATAATATTTAACGGATGAAAAAAATCACCTAAAGGTGAAATATTGCCAGACAGTATTGAACTGTACATTGACAGCGCCAACGCTGTATTCGTGTCACGGTGATAGGAGTTATTCAGCTCAACTCCGCCACTTTGCATAGTGGCTGTATTTGCAGTCACTGTGGAATAACGCATGGTGACAATTGGAGCGCTAATACCACCGCCATAGTCTGCTGTATTACCCGATACGGTACTGTTAATAAGTGTGGTTGATGATTTTGCGAAAATACCGCCTCCAATACCAGAATTGCCAGTGGTATTGTTGGCAACTGTTGAATCAGTCAAGGTAACACTGTCAGCTGAAATGCCTGCACCATGAGTATCGGC
>DRLZ01000268.1 GCA_011322755.1 Crenotrichaceae bacterium | reverse complement strand
GGTCTGTAGGTCATTTCCCAGGCGTCGTTGATACATCTTATTATCTGCATCATCCAGTAATACAATCACACTATTATTGGAATGTAAGTCGATTCCACCATATAATTTCATTTCTGATTCCTCTTGCAAATTAGCCTGACAATGTCGTCAACATCGTAAGGTACGCTTTGCCTGAGGAATCGGCTAGATGATTATCAAGGTGTTACAGCTGCTCAAGTATGAGTTGGTAGATTTGAATGACTGCACGGCTCAATTGTTACTAGTCATCCGATTTGAGCAATCACTCTGTTAAGCTGTTTTACAACATCTTCGGGTTTACAGAAAACACAAGAGTTTCTTAGCTCAGGTCATATGAACAGTTTATAGGCTGTCCCGGGTTAGATGTTTTCAAGAAACACGTTTGATATCAGCACCCAGTTGAGCCAGTTTTTCTTCGATACGCTCATAACCACGATCAATATGATAAATCCTGTCAATGAGTGTTTCACCTTCAGCAACGAGCGCTGCAAGTACCAGGCTAGCTGATGCTCTTAAATCTGTAGCCATTACTGGTGCGCCTTTTAATCGAGGGATGCCTGTTACAATCGCTGTATTTCCTTCGATACGAATATTGGCACCCATACGCTGGAGTTCGTGTACGTGCATGAAACGATTTTCAAAAACAGTTTCAGTGACTGTACTCACGCCATCTGCAATACTGTTGAGTACAATAAACTGGGCTTGCATATCTGTAGGAAATGCAGGGTAGGGTAGGGTGCGTAATGAGACGGCCTTGGGTCTTTGTCCATGCATATCCAATGCAACCCAGCTATCGCCAGTAGTAATCTCTGCACCAGCTTCACGTAATTTGTCAATGACTGCGTCTAGTAACTTGGGGTTGGTTTTTCGTAGTTTAACATTCCCACCAGTAATGGCTGCGGCAACCAGGAATGTTCCGGTCTCAATTCTGTCTGGGATGATGTCATAGCGTAGATTATTGGCTGATAAGCTCGGTACGCCTTGAATCGTAATCGTATCAGTTCCTGCGTCAGTAATCTTTGCTCCAAGTGCATTGAGGAAGTTTGCAAGATCAACAACTTCTGGTTCACGTGCTGCATTTTCAATCACTGATGTCCCTTCTGCGAGCGCTGCAGCCATCATCAGATTTTCAGTGCCTGTGACAGTGACTAGTCCGAGCACCATTCGATTACCAATCAGCTTTTTTGTCGAGGCATGGATGTATCCGCCTTCAATGCGGAAATCGACCCCAAGTTGACGAAGTCCTTCGAGATGTATATCGACCGGACGACTTCCAATAGCACATCCGCCTGGAAAAGAAACAATGGCTTTACCAAAACGCGCAAGAAGCGGGCCTAACACTAGAATTGATGCGCGCATGGTACGCACAAGATCGTATGGTGCGTCATAACGTTGAATAGGGCGTGAATCAACTTGCACTGACATATCATCACAGACTAACAAATCGGCACCCATTTCGGCGAGAAGCTCAAGTGTTGTTGTAACATCAAGTAGATGCGGAAGGTTTCCAATAATGACTGGATCCTCAGGCAGTAAGCAGGCTGCTAGAATAGGTAAGGCAGCGTTTTTTGCACCTGAAATACGTAATTCGCCATGAATTGGGGCTCCCGGTCGGGCGATGAGTTTGTCCACGGATAAGTGTTAGGTAATTAGTATAAAGATTATGTAAAAGAATAGATGTCGAAAGACCATCCGAAATCAAAAAACAGATAACAGAATATAATCAATATTCAATAAGTTATTGTGTTATATGCTGTGGTCAAATGATAGCACCGATTCAAGATTGTATAGGTCGACCAAACGCAATAATTGTTTATTAGGCTGACAAAATGTAATTGAATGATATTGCATGCTCTGTCTACCCCAGTCTATTAAGAGTGCCAGGCCTGCGCTATCGATATGTTGAACTTTGTCGAGCATGATTTTGGGTGTTGTTGCACTGGAGGATACCTGCTCAGGTAATGTTTGTAATTGACTGACTGTGTTGAATGTTAAATCGCCAGTTACTTCATAAACACCTGGTGAAATAGAAATAAGCTGTATTGTCAGGCCTTTACTTGGCATTACTGTCGGCTTTGTTAAACAAAAATTTGGAAATCAGCTTTTCCAGGATAATGGCTGATTGGGTAAGCTCAATTTCATCCTGATTCTCAAGACACTCGTCCATTCCCCCGGGCTCAAGCCCAATGTATTGCTCGCCTAACAAACCAGAGGTTAAGATACTGGCAATTGTTTCATCAGGGATACAGACACCTGGATTTATTTTTAATGTAACCAGTGCGTTATAACTATCCTGATCGAGAGAGATTGTGCTAACCCGACCAACTTTTACGCCTGAAATGGTAATTGGAGACCGCGTTTTTAATCCGCCAATATTGGCAAACCGGGCTAAGAGTGTATAACCATCAGGTACACTTGATTCTCTTAAGTTACTAACATTCATGGCCAAAAAGAATAAGGCGATGAACCCGGCTGTTACAAAGAGTCCGACGAGTACTTCTGTCAGATTACGATTTTCCATGCTTACAAGTCTCCGAACATCAAGGCAGTGAGGACAAAGTCCATGCCGAGTATAGCAAATGCAGAATAAACAACTGTACGGGTTGTTGCGCGTCCAACACCTTCCGATGTTGGTATCGCATCATACCCTTCAAATACAGCAATCCAGGTGACAACAAAGCCAAAAACAATACTTTTTATTACGCCATTCATTAAATCTGCTTTAAAGTCGATTGTACTTTGCATTCTTGACCAGAAGATACCATTGTCAACACCGAGCATTTCAACGCCGACAAGATAACCGCCTAGGATACCAGCTGCGCTGAGTAATAACGCCAGTACTGGCATGGAAATAAAACCAGCCCAGAATCGAGGTGCAATTATGCGTTTGATTGGGTCAACAGCCATCATTTCCATTCCAGATAACTGTTCAGTAGCCTTCATAAGACCTATTTCTGCGGTTAACGCAGAACCTGCGCGACCTGCAAACAGCAACGCCGCCATTACTGGCCCTAGTTCACGAACTAGGGACGTGCCAACCATTTGTCCCAGTGCGCTTTCAGCGCCAAAATCAGATAATGTAGTATAACCCTGCAAACCCAGTACCATTCCAATAAAAAAGCCTGATACAACAACAATAAGAAATGTCAGGACACCAACTGAATACAACTGTGCAACCAAAAGTCGAAAACGGTACAATACGCTGCCGATTGCTGTTAACAAATTAATCAACAACAAACAGGCCCGACCTAGCGTTGAGAGTCTGGATAGTGTTGAATCACCAAGTGCTTGAATCAAGTTAATCACGATAGGATAGTCTTGTCAGGATTGAATGGATTTGCTGGCAACGATCCCAAATAATTCCTGTTGATAGTCAGCAGCAGGGTAATGAAATGGAACCGGACCGTCATAATTTCCATTGACAAACTGTTGAACCCACTTTGATTCGGATGTCTGAATCTGTTTTGGACTGCCATGCTCGATAACTTTTCCTTCTGAAATCAAATAAACATGATCTGCGATTGTAAATGCTTCGTGAATATCATGAGTAACAACAATGCTGGTTAAATTCAATGCATTATTCAGCACGTGGATCAGTTTGAGCAATACGCCCATTGAGAGTGGATCTTGCCCGGCAAAAGGTTCATCGTACATCATGATTTGAGGGTCCAGGGCAATCGCCCTGGCGAGTGCAACGCGACGTGCCATGCCGCCAGACAGTTGAGATGGCATGAGTTTGTGTGCGCCACGCAATCCGACAGCATCGAGCTTCATCAAAACCAGAGAATGAATCATCGATTCCGGTAATTTTGTATGCTCACGCATCGGGAAGGCCACATTCTCATAAACACTTAAATCAGTTAACAATGCGCCACTCTGAAACAACATGCCCATCCGTTTGCGCAATGTAAATAATTGACTGCGATTGAGTTGATTGACAATACTACCGTCAACACTCACCTTTCCTGCTTGAGGATGTAGTTGTCCACCGATAAGTTTTAATAAGGTGGTTTTTCCGGTACCGCTCGGTCCCATGATGGCTGTAATTTTCCCGCGCCTGATATCAATATTAACACCATTAAAGATCTGTCGGTGACCGCGCGAGAAACTCAAATCTGTAACGCTGACAATGATGTTTGAAGATTTAGACGTTGGTTTGGGCATAAAACGTATACAGAATGAGCCAGAATCTGGAAATATGGTTAAGGTATCCTTATCAATATAAGAACTAAGTGATTCAAGCAGGCAGGAAAATCTAATCAGCCAGTTAAGCACGACAGGTTGGCAAGACAACAGTTAGTCATCATCAGCTTCCGCATGAAACTCCATCGCTTGTACCATAAAATCCATAAACTTTGCTTTTTTAACTGTTTTTTTAGGAATAATCAACGCTGCATTATGATCGAAATAGATGAACCCATATGTCCTGGCTTTATTGACTTCGATACGCATCACATCTTTCCATGGAATGGTTGATTCCTCACCATCTTTGGTTTCAATTATCCGACCGGGCTGAATTTTCAGCGTTCGCTTTCCAAGAATATTCTTCAAGTCACTATCAGAATACTTTTGACGAACCTGTTGCCAGCTGCTGTAACGTAAATAAGCGGGAACTGCCAGTCCCCAGACAACTCCAATTGCACCGATAATCAGTCCTGTACGAAAATCCTGATAATAAAGAAAGTAAAAAAAAGCAATAACAGAAAGTGCGCCCGGAATAATGGCCTGGTTCTGGGTCATCGATCGCTTAAAGTCAGCATTGTTAATGAGTTTGATATCATTGTAGAAGCGGATATCTTTCTCACGTAATTCGTACTCGATTTCGTTCATGGTATTAATTGTTATATTCTGTAAGACTAAGGTTGTGATTGGGAAGAAAATAATTTGTGATTCGTTAATTGTCAGATGCAGCACATCTTGGCAGAACAGTATACGCAATTCAATACAATTTTGCTGTGTCAATGCCGATTCATATTGACACACTACACAAAGCTGATCGGCACTCTGGTAAACTATACGTGGTTACCAACTACGGGAAATACAAATGACCGAGGATTCTGCGAAGATAAATAAGTCAGTGTTGTTCTCTGGTGTCGTCAACACCCTCTTATTGACTACATTGCTTGGCCTCTGTTCCTTGCCGGCAAGTGCTGCAGGGGCAGCTGATAGTTCCGGATTGCCACTACCGCCGGATATTCCTCCTCCAGTTGAAGATGGTGCGCCCATGGATCAGGATGTGAGAATTTATCATGAAGATAAAAAAACAATTTATGAATATCGTGTTAATGGTGAGCTATTCCTGATAAAAGTTGTTCCTGAAATTGGGCCAACTTACTTTCTTACCGATGCCGACGGGGATGGGGTTGTCGATGAGCAAACACAGGGACCGACGAGTGGAATGAAAATTCATCAATGGAAACTCTTCAGTTGGTAATGGAAGAACGGGCTGTTACATCATACAAACACCCTCTCACAGTGGGAATCTCTTGGAGAACTTAGCGCCGTGCCAGAATCAAAATCAACAAAGCTAAACTTCATGTTCCTGGTCACTTGTTTTCTGGGAGCCGGGTTGTTTTTTTGTTTCTCTCATCCTCATGCCCAGGAAACTATCATCATGTCCAGTTCAACTGATTTTTCAAAACTTCCACTGTGTCCTCAATCACCGAATTGTGTAAGTAGCGAAAGTAGCAATTCAGATCAACGTATTTCACCATTGCGTTTCACTGGAATATCTCCAGATCAGGCAATGGTTATTCTTAAACACGTACTGTTGACGCTGACAAATCAGGTTCAGGAGCGTGACAACGGAAGCGGCTTGCATGCAGAAGTTAAATCCAGTGTATTTGGATTTGTTGATGAGATAGATGCTTTGTTAAATCCGGATCGAAACCAGATTGACATCCGTTCCGCATCACGAACGGGATATTATGATTTTGGTGTCAACAGACGACGTATTGAACAGATTCGAAATGATTTCGACAAGCGCGTAATGCAAGCTCAAAAGACGTGAATATCTGTCTCGTCTCTGCATGCCTGGCATTGATTGGATTAACCAGAACCTGATGTTCCCAAAACCAAAACAATCACTTAAACAACGTCTTTATACAATCATCTACGACAGTCACACAACAGCGGGGCGTTCGTTTGATGTCATCTTGATTGTGGCAATACTTGCCAGTGTTTTTGTGGTAATGATTGATAGTGTCGAAACGATTAACCAGGAATACGGGGAATTGTTGCTAACCCTTGAGTGGGTGTTTGCCATCTTGTTCAGTCTTGAATACATTGTTCGTATTTATTGTAACCCCTATCCACTTCGCTATATCTTCAGCTTTTTTGGGATTATTGATTTTTTATCCATATTGCCAACCTATTTACTGGTATTTTTTACAGGTGCAAAATACATGATGATGATTCGTTTGTTGCGGATCTTGCGTGTTTTCAGAATCCTCAGGTTATCGCATTATGTAACACAATCCAATTTATTACTTGTTGCCATTTCAGCAAGCAAAAGCAAGATATTGGTTTTTCTTTTTTTTATGTTCACCATTACCTCTTTGTTTGGCTCTGTCATGTACCTGGTCGAAGGACCGGAACATGGATTTACCAGTATCCCGCGCAGTATTTACTGGGCGATAGTGACTGTAACAACTGTTGGTTATGGTGATATTTCACCACAAACAGCGCTTGGGCAAACCTTGTCATCTCTGATGATGCTGACAGGCTATGCAATCATTGCTGTACCGACGGGGATTTTTACCGCAGAACTTTCCAAGACCATGAAAGAGCATATCAATCAAACTGAATGTCCTTCCTGTCATAAAACAGGACATCTTATTGATGCCAATTATTGTTATGCATGCGGGGCGAAACTATAAACCAGGTTTTCTCAGATCTTCAGCCTTGTACAGAATAACCAAATGAGTCATTGGGTTATTCTGTACAACCAAGCATGCTATGACTATTCGAGAGTCGGGAGCTGTGGGATAATACACGGATATTTTTTGAAACAACGATACGATGGTATCAAACAAAGGCCTTAGAGCATATTCAAGATCTTGAACATGCTTTTATAGCTGACTTGCACAACACCATCTTAACTTTAAATAATGTAATTTACTCGGTATCAACAATGGATGAAAACAAGCGAAAAGCGCTTTCAGCTGCACTCACTCAGATTGAGAAGCAATTTGGCAAAGGTTCTGTTATGCGGATGGGTGATGTGGGCGCTACCCGGGATATCGAGACAGTTCCAACCGGATCTCTGGGGCTTGATATTGCTCTTGGTTGTGGCGGTTTGCCCCGTGGCCGCGTTGTTGAAATTTACGGTCCGGAATCATCTGGCAAAACAACACTGACTTTATCTGTAATTTCTGAAATGCAAAAACTTGGAGGCACGGCTGCATTTGTCGATGCTGAGCATGCACTGGATCCACAGTATGCAGAGAAAATAGGAGTTAATATTGATGACTTGCTGGTTTCTCAACCGGATACTGGTGAACAAGCACTTGAAATTACGGATATGCTGGTGCGTTCTGGAGCGGTCGATATCGTTGTTGTTGATTCAGTTGCTGCGCTCACTCCGAAAGCTGAAATCGAAGGTGAAATGGGTGATACCCATGTTGGCTTGCAAGCACGTTTAATGTCTCAGGCGCTACGAAAACTCACCGCAAATATTCAGCGAGCGAACACGCTGGTCATTTTTATTAACCAAATCCGCATGAAAATTGGGGTGATGTTTGGCAGCCCGGAAACTACAACCGGCGGTAATGCACTGAAATTTTATTCTTCTGTGCGGCTGGATATTCGCCGCACTGGAGCAATCAAGCGCGGGGACGAAGTTGTCGGCAATGAAACCCGTGTAAAAGTGGTAAAAAATAAAGTTGCTCCGCCATTTAAACAAACTGAATTTGAAATACTTTACGGTGAAGGTATTTCGTTGTTGGGAGAATTGATTGATCTCGGTGTTAAATATGGATTTGTCGATAAATCAGGCTCCTGGTACAGCTATGGGAAAGACAGGATTGGTCAAGGCAAAGAAAATGTGCGTCAATTTCTAAAAGAGAATCCGCAAATAGCTGATGAAATACACCAAAAAATTCGTAATGAGGTATTTGGCACCACTGAGCCAGATGTTGCACAAGACGATTCAAAAAAACTGAAAAACAAAGGTACAGGTAGCAAAGATGCACTTGCTTGACGTCAATCAGTTCCATCTTGTGAATGTATCAAGATCGTATCCGTTTATGCTCGATTATTGCTAAAACGACCAGCGATTTTATCAACTTGTCTATCAGGCAACTGATATGATTACATGCCAATGGTATGAATAACGATGTAAATCAGCATATTAGACAAATTTGCCTCAACTTGCTGACACGAAGTGAGTTGAGTCGGACATTACTTGTCAGAAAACTCTCGGATCGTGGATATACCTCAGATGATGTTCTGGACATTGTTGATGAGTTGGTTGAACAAGGCTTGCAATCTGACCAGCGTTATACTGAGCAATACATCGCGATGAGAGCGCGCAAGGGATTTGGACCAGAACGAATCCGTTTAGAACTTGAACAACGCGGTATCGAGCCGGTTGCTGCTCAATCAGCTGTGGCCGCATTACACTGGAATGATAATATTGCGAGCGTTTACAAAAAAAAATACAAACAAAGTTCGGTTAGTGATTGGTCAGAATATACCAAACGCATGCGTTTTTTGCATTATCGTGGTTTTACAACAGAACAGATCAATCAACTGATGCAATCTCTGGAACAACATAATAACTTTCAACATACAGAAGAATCTGGTTACTGAATAGATGAAAAAAATGACTTGCGCAGAATTGCGTTCGAGTTTCCTGGGCTTTTTTGAAAAACAAGGTCATACGCTTGTTACTTCAAGCTCACTTGTGCCCGCTGCAGATCCAACTTTACTTTTTACCAACGCAGGTATGGTGCAATTTAAGGATGTTTTTCTGGGACATGAAAAAAGATCCTACAGTCGTGCAACATCAAGTCAACGTTGTGTTCGTGCAGGCGGTAAACACAATGACCTGGAAAATGTTGGTTACACTGCACGCCATCACACTTTTTTTGAAATGCTCGGAAATTTTAGTTTTGGTGATTATTTCAAGGAAGATGCTATCCGCTATGCCTGGACATTTTTGACCGAGGAGCTTGGGATTCCGCAGCAACGCCTCTGGGTCACTGTTTTCGAAGATGATCAGCAAGCTGAGGATATCTGGTTAAATCAACTCAAAGTGAGTCCTGAGCGTTTCTCCCGTCTAGGTGCTGAAAGCAACTTCTGGTCAATGGGGGATATTGGTCCATGTGGTCCGTGTACCGAAATATTTTATGATCATGGTGAAACGATCGATGGCGGCCCACCTGGGTCTCCCAATGAAGATGGCGATCGCTACGTAGAAATCTGGAACCTTGTGTTCATGCAATATGACCGCAACAAGACAGGAGAATTAACAGACCTTCCGCATCCTTCGGTAGACACGGGTGCTGGACTCGAGCGCATGGCCGCGGTAATGCAAGGTGTGCATAGTAATTACCAGATTGATTTATTTCAAGGCTTGGTTAAGTCCGTTGCTGGAATTGCCGGAATTGATGATTTATCCCATAGTTCCCTGAATGTTATTGCTGATCATATTCGTTCCTGTGCATTTCTGATTTGTGATGGTGTGCTGCCTTCCAACGAGGGACGTGGTTATGTGTTGAGGCGGATTATCCGTCGTGCGGTTCGTCATGGTTATCAACTTGGTATTCACGATGTTTTTTTCTTCAAACTGGTCAATCCACTGTGTGAGGTGATGGGAGATGCCTATCCTGAATTAATCAAATCAAAACAGCATATTGAAGATGCATTAATACAGGAAGAACAGCGTTTTGCAGAAACCCTGGAACAAGGCATGAAAATTCTGGATGACAGTGTTGCGACGCTCACGACAACAGTGATTCCAGGTGATGTGGTTTTCAAACTTTATGATACATATGGGTTCCCAGTGGATCTGACAGCTGATTATGCGCGTGAACATCAACTGTCTGTGGATATGGATGGGTTCGAGTCGGCGATGGCACAACAACGCAGCCGTGCACGCGCAGCCGGATCTTTTGATGCCGATTACGCGCAACAGATTACATTTGATGGCAATACGGAATTTGTTGGTTACGAGCACACTGAGTGTCATACGACGATCAGTGCAATGTTTGTTGATGGAGTGATTGTTGAGCAGATAAAAAAAGGAGATAAGGCAATTGTCGTGCTTGAAACAACACCATTTTATGCTGAATCAGGCGGACAAGTCGGCGATAGCGGTCAGATTATTGATGGTGATGCCATGTTCAGAGTGGATGACACGCGCAAACAAACTAACGGTGTGATTATGCACTATGGTGAAATGATTGCAGGTGAGCTTCATCAAGGCTCACCCTGTCAGGCAACAATTGATCAAACGCGTCGCAAAGCCATTGCCTTAAATCATTCAGCTACACATTTGTTACATGCTGCGCTTCGTCAGGTGCTGGGTGCTCATGTTTCCCAGAAAGGTTCTCTGGTTAATGCAGAGCGCTTACGTTTTGATTTTTCTCATAATCAACCAGTTAACCCCGCTCAAATCCAGGAAGTAGAACGTATCGTCAACCAGCAAATTCGTCACAATAATGAGGTCAATACCGAACAAATGGACAAAGCGGATGCGTTAAAAGCTGGTGCGATGGCGTTATTTGGCGAAAAGTATGGTGATTCTGTGAGGGTTTTACGTATTGGTGACTTTTCAACTGAATTATGTGGGGGAACACACGCCAGACGGGCGGGTGATATTGGTGTTTTTAAAATTGTCAGTGAAACAGGGATTGCTTCTGGTGTACGTCGCATAGAGGCTGTTAGCGGTGCTGCCGCTGTTGAGCGAATAGAACAAACAGAAACCATGCTTGATATGATTGCAGGGCGTTTTAAAAGTGATCGCCAGCAACTCACAGAACGTGTCGATGCAATGCTGGAGAGAAACAGGCATCTGGAGAAAGAACTACTGGAACTCAAGTCAAAAATAGCAAATCACTCAGGAAATACGCTGGCTGAGCAGGCAGTTGACATCAATGGAGTCAAGGTGCTTGCTACAAAACTGGATAATGTAGAGCCCAAAGCGGTGCGCGAAATTGTTGATCAACTCAAAAATAAACTGGGAAGCACTGCAATTGTTCTGGCAACGGTCAATGGAAACAACATCAGTCTGGTGGCAGGCGTTAGCAAGGATCAGACACATCATATCAAGGCTGGTGAGCTTGTGAATAGTGTTGCTGCACAGGTTGGTGGAAAAGGTGGAGGACGCCCGGATATGGCTCAGGCCGGCGGTAATAACCCGGCTGCACTTGATAACGCACTGGCGAGCGTCACCGCCTGGGTTGAGGCAAAACTGAAATAATGGCACTTTATGTACATAAGTACGGTGGTACATCTGTAGCCGATCCAGAGCGTATAGAAACAGTTGCCAAAAAAATAATTACTGCAAAAAGCCATGGTGATGACATTGTCGTGGTTGTTTCAGCGATGAGTGGTGAGACTAACCGGTTGACTGATTTGGCACACACTATTCAGGCATCACCGAACTCACGTGAGCTTGACGTGTTACTCTCAACTGGCGAACAAGTCACGATTGCTTTGCTGTGCATGGCATTGGAAAAACATGGACAGCCGGCTCAACCCTATACAGGGTCACAAGTTCGCATCATTACTGATTCAAGCCATTGCAAGGCAAGGATTATTGAAATTGAGACAAAGCGGATTCTGAGCGATTTGAAGCAAGGTAAAGTTGCTGTGGTTGCGGGTTTTCAGGGAGTCAATGAAGCCGGTGAAATCACTACGCTAGGGCGTGGGGGTTCGGATACGACTGCTGTTGCGTTAGCTGCTGCGCTAAAAGCAACTGAATGCAGGATTTTTACAGATGTCAACGGTGTCTACACAACAGATCCGCGTGTTGAACCAAAAGCCCGAAAATTGAGTCACATTACTTTTGAGGAAATGCTGGAAATGGCGAGCCTTGGCTCAAAAGTCCTACAAATACGTTCAGTCGAATTTGCAGGCAAATACAATGTGCCTTTACGTGTACTCTCTACTTTTACAGAAGGCGAGGGCACACTCATCACCACAGAGGAAACCACCGTGGAACAAGCATTAATCTCAGGTATCGCATTTAACCGTGACGAAGCCCAGCTCACTGCCAAAGGTGTCCCTGATCGGCCAGGTATTGCGGCGAAGATACTCGGGCCGATTGCAGATGCTAATATTGAGGTGGATATGATCGTGCAGAATACCGCAGAAGATAATACGACTGATTTCACTTTTACTGTTCACCGTAATGATTGCATCAAAGCACTTGAAGTACTGGAATCAACTTGCAATGAATTGGGTGCCCGACAGGCAAGCAGTGACGACTCGATTGTGAAAGTATCACTGGTTGGCGTAGGCATGCGTTCGCATGCCGGTATTGCTGCCAGAATGTTTCGGGAATTAGCAAAAGAAAATATTAATATCCGGATGATTTCAACATCGGAAATCAAGGTCTCTGTTGTGATTGACGAAAAGTATCTGGAGCTTGCGGTACGTAGCTTACATCAGGCATTTGATCTGGAAGCAACACCAGAGCACGCGCCAGTCTATTGTTAAACGGGGTTACAATATGGATAACAAACAAGCTCAATACCCGAAAAAACAACACGTTGATACAGTCGTTGTGATTGTCGTGTTGTTGTGTATCGCGATTTTGGCTTATCTGGCATGGCTGCATTTTCAGAGTACAGCGACCGATGATCTCATCGGCACCGAACAATCGTTAGATAATAAAGAAATAGTACCGCAAACAGGCGATACTGGTAACGATGATCATTTGAAGCGGCAACAGGAAACATTGCGACTGGATAAACAGTCCAAACAATTGACACAGAACACATCTAAGTTCAAGGATGAATCAGGTCACAGTAATGATATCGCAGAAAGCCACTTGCCGGAGCTTGATAAAAGCGACGCATTTGTACGCCAGTCCATATCTAATTTGTCAGATACTGCAGTTTGGAAGGGATGGCTAAAAACTGCTCAGCCAGTACGCAAGTTCACACAGTTTATGGAAAATGTTGCACGTGGCAAAGTCCCACATAAATATTTCCAGTTTATGGCGCCATCCGGTTCTTTTGAAGTGATCACTGATGCCGATGATCAGTATCAACTTGATCCCGCAGGCTATAAACGATATGACATGATTGCTCAATGCATTGACTCTTTGGATGCGGCCACTGTGGTTCGTGTTTATACAACACTGGAACCATTGGTTAATTCTGCATGGGCAGAAATCAAGCCAGATCAATCAACTGAAACCCGACATGCATTCGATCAAGTGTTACTCTCTGCAATACAAAAAATTAGATCAGCACCTGCTATTACGGATCGGATCAGCTTGATACGTCCATCAGTCATGTATAAATATGCAGACCCGAAACTTGAACATCTCAATGCGGTAAGCAAGCAAATGCTTCGTATGGGACCTCGCAATACGCGAATAATCCAAAAAAAACTTGATGAAGTTGAAAAAGTGTTTTTAGCTAGACATCAGCAGGAAACCAGCATTGAACAGACATCAACCCCAATTGCTGATTCAATAAAACAGAGGTAGTTCTCATGAAATACAGTGTTTTCATCCATACGAACCATAAGCAGAATGTCGGTGCGTTAGTGGCAAAACACGCCTTGTTGCGCAATTCGCGTAATACTGACAAATTTGATGTGCAGTTTATTCACACCAAAGATCACTCGTTTTTACATGCCAGAGAAGGGCAGCACTACCTGCGGGCAGGACAAAGCCGGGTCTGGCTAAATGATGACTTGCAGTCATTTACCCCGCTGCGTTTTATGCCGCCTGAACTCATGGATTACCAGGGTAGAGCAGTGGTGATTGATCCGGATATCTTTGCGGTTGGTGATGTCTGGGAGCTATTATCCCGTGATATGCAGGGTTCAGCAATCATGTGCCGTACACGTGCAGGGCGTAAAGGCCGTAGTGGTGCATTGGCAAGCAGTGTGATGTTGCTTGATTGTGAGCAGTTAACTGACTGGAAATGTGAGCAGCAGTTTAATGAAATGTTCGATTTCAAGCGTGACTACATGCCGTGGATAGGATTAAAACTGGAACCCCGTGAGAAAATCAGCTTGTTTGAGGATCAATGGAATGACTTTGATCGTTTGACCAGCGAAACAAAATTATTGCACAACACCAAACGTAAAACCCAGCCCTGGAAAACAGGTTTGCCGGTCGACTATCGACCAGCAGAAAATGAATCTCCGTGGTCACCTTTGCTATGGGTTAAAAAAGCACGGCGTGTACTGTTTGGTGAGTATGGTCTACTGGGTGAGTATAAACCACATCCTGATGCAGCTCAGGAAGCCTATTTTTTTGGACTGCTAAAAGAGTGTGTGCAAAAAGGTATCGTTTCCGAATCAGATCTACACAATGAGATGCAACAGAACAATGTACGTCACGATGTGTTTGAGATACTTGATCGTACACAGCCGTTGACTGCATAATCTCTACCGATCAATGAACACAAATCGGTCATGGTTCTCGTGCAATTGTTAATGTTTGTAGTTGTTAATAACAGATTGGGCGTATGTACGGAGTGGAATTGTAGACTGTGAGAATTTTGAATAGCAGTCGCTAATATCATGCGGTGATAAATAGGCATGTACCCCATAACCTGTCAATACGAGTATTTCTTCACTCAGAGCCATCACGAAATCTTTTTGCGTTGGAATGTGTTGTGTTTGCATGGTCTTGTCCTCATGGTTAAATAAAACCCGGCAAATCAAACTTCAGGCCTGAATGATTTGTTTCACTCTCAATAGACGAACAAATATGTTTAATTACCAGTTGATTCGTTGTCTAAGATCAACAATATTGACTTGCCTTTACTGTTGAGAATAGACAACAATTCAATTTATATTTTTGACCTGCAACACAGTTTTCGGTGTTTTCTATTGTGCGATTGTAAATGCAGACACGTCGCTTGCAGCGAAAGACAGCCACACCACAACGATTTTTATCTAACCTCCATCGCATTATTTATAACCATCGTGTCTGATATGAACACAAGACTGACGAAATACAGAAACAACAATATCGATGTTGTGCATGAGGATTTTTGCACCAGCTAATTCAGTGACCGGATGAGTGGGACAGGCTGCTCTTGTGTACACACTGTCTGATTTACATTGTAACGAATGGATAAAAACATGCCAGATGCAAACCAATATGCTAATTTAACCCTAACGGCTGCTTTTGCACGTCTCTGATTAATGAGATGGTTGTATCCACGATTCGACAGGAGTCATGTACAGACTCCCTGGATTGTTGAGTATCATTCATCGAGTCTTTACCAGGACACAGCCAATACGGTTAAACTCTACTATTCAGGCACTCAGGTCACATGACTACTATTAATCTGACTTCGGACCAGTTACTCGATATCAGCCAGAACATTCGTCGCAACTTTAAATATCGTCTCTCAACGACAGTGACAGAACTTGTGCTTCTACCTGTTGATCCCTATCATCTTCATGCTTACTGGAGCCTTGATTCGCAAACAGCTTCCATACTGGCTGCTGAGAATCACACACTCATGTTAAGATTCTATTGGCATAACAAACAGTTAGAAGATTTCGCTGCTTCAAGTTGTTATTTTAATATTGAGATAAACGCGGACCAGAGTTATCAACGTATTCGTGTCCCCATGAACAACTGTTATTATTCCGGAGTCATTGGTTTGTTGACACAAAATCAGCGTCTTAATGTATTAACCAAATCAAATACCATTCATGTGCCAAGGGTTGGCATGCTTCCTGTTACCGATAAAAAATCAACAATACGTGTTAATGAATCACCTCGCTCAGAACAGATTAAACAAGCATCGTGTAATCTAATAGGCGAGAATCATTTAGATGAAGTCATGACACATCATGCGATTTTGAAAGATCTCCGGGATCATTGTTCTGATTCAGTTACGAGTAATCAATTACTCTCCTCTCAGGGGATTGCGAGCGAGACAAATGGTAGTGATGTTACTCAAAATCAATATGAAGAATCCAGGATCGATGCCATGATGACACATCGACTCAACATATTGCCTCATCCTTCTGGTCAGAACTTTTTGTAAGAATCAGTATGGAAAAAGGATTTCTTGGCATCATATTGCATGCGCATCTTCCTTTCGTACGCCATCCGGAACATCCAGGTTTTTATGAGGAAAACTGGTTATTCGAAGCGATTAGCGAATGTTATATCCCGTTATTGAATGCACTTGATCGTTTGCATCAGGATAAAATTGATTACAGGTTGACTCTTTCGATATCACCAACCTTGATGTCGATGCTACGAGATGAGTTACTTTTGTCTCGTTATATCAAGCATCTTAAAAAACTACTGGATCTTACAGAAAAAGAGATTAACAGAACACGCAAGCATTCAGATTATCAAAAACTGGCACGACTGTATCGTCGTCATTTTAGTAATACTCTGGATTGTTTTCAGAATCGTTATCACAGTGATTTATTAAACGCATTCGATCAACACTATCGAACAGGACATCTGGAATTAATTACCTGTGCGGCTACACATGGTTTTTTACCACTGCTTAACACATGTGAGAGTGCTGTACGAAATCAGATCAGTGTCGGAATAAAAAGCTTCGAACACCACTTCGGTCGAGCACCCAAAGGTTTCTGGTTACCTGAATGTGCTTATTATCCTGGACTGGAAAACGTGCTTGATGACTATGGTATCCAGTATTTTTTTACCGATACACATGGAATTCTTCATGCGAGCCAGCATCCAGAATACGGCGTTCACGCACCACTGGATTGTGGTAACGGAGTTCACGTATTTGCACGCAACCCTGAAGCATCCAAACAAGTCTGGAGTGCTGATGATGGGTATCCTGGGGATTTCGATTACCGCGAGTTCTATAGTGATATTGGTTTCGACCCTGAGCTGGAAATTGAATACCTGGCTCCATATATCCTGGACTCGGAAATTCGCATTCATACAGGCATCAAATATCATCGAATAACCGGTGGTAACGCGCCAAAGCAAATCTATCAACCACGTCAGGCACTTTACAAGGCTAGACTGCATGCTGTCGATTTCATCGATAAATGCCAGCAGCAAATTGACAAAGTCAGTGTCAACAGGGATCGACCGCCGATTATTGTCGCTCCTTATGATGCTGAGCTATTTGGACACTGGTGGTTTGAGGGGCCACATTGGCTTGAGCAAGTGATGAGATTAGCAAATAACAAAAACAATGCCATCCAGTTGGTTAGTTGTACTGATTATTTAGCACGCTATTCCGATAATCAGGTTGCAACACCTTCAGCTTCAACCTGGGGGGATCAGGGTTATTACAACTACTGGATTAATGAAACCAACGACTGGATCTATCCCCATTTACAACATGCCAATGTTAAAATTGAGCGCCTAGCATCTGATTTTGCACATGTCGCTGAACATTCTCTGGAGGAAAGAGCTTTAAATCAAGCGGTTCGGTCACTGCTACTTGCACAGGCATCTGACTGGCCTTTTATTATGAAATCAGGAACCACAATTGAGTATGCAAAAAAAAGGATAACAGACCAGCTTGCCAGGTTTAATTATTTACATGATACTATTCTGAACAATGTAATTGATGAGCACTATCTCAACGGTCTTGAGCAAATGGACAATATTTTCCCAAACATCAACTTTCGGGATTATTGCTGTTCATAAAATCAGCATGGTTTAAGGTATTGATTATCTGAAAGAATCATAATGACATCCGAGATTTCATGAGCAAATGACAAAAAAAACAGTCGACAAAAAACGTTCTCAAGCCATGCGATCCAACAGCGTAAAGTCACAAGTAGAGACTAAAGCTGAAAAAACCCAGAAAGTGACGACTAGAAAATTGTCGAAGCAGGAAGAGGACGCCACGTTATCAAGTGCTGATACAGCTAAACCTCAGAAACAGCTTTATCACGAGCCTGAACAACCATTCTCTTTTATACCGGCACCAGTAAAAAGAACCGGTTCGATCACACCACCAATTGCAGATGCTGATGCAACAGTATTGCCCGTGGATGGGTCAGAAACGACCACCGACTCGGTTAATCAACCGAATCACCCTGGCCCACAGCACTCACCTAAATTTATCATCCAAATCACCCCTGAGTTAGCGCCTTTGGCAAAAGTTGGCGGATTAGCTGATGTTGTTACCGGATTGAGCAGAGAGCTGGAGCTCCGTGGCAATACTGTGGAAATTATCCTTCCCAAGTACGACAGCATGCGCTATGAGCATATCTGGGATTTGTGTGTAACATTCGATGAGCTTTGGGTTCCCTGGTACGAAGGACATGTACACTGTACTGTCTGGTTTGGCTTTGTTCACGGGCGCAAATGTTTTTTTATTGAACCTCACTCACCTGATAATTTTTTTAATCGCGGAGCAATCTACGGTTTTGATGATGATATTCTGCGCTTTGCATTTTTTTCCAGAGCAGCGCTTGAATTTATGCTGAAATCTGGAAAATCTCCGGATATTATTCATTGCCACGACTGGCAGACCGCCTTAGTGCCGGTTTTCCTCTATGAAATCTATCAGCACATTGGCATGACCAAACCACGTGTCTGTTTCACCATCCACAATTTCAAGCATCAAGGGATCACCGGAGATTTTCTTCTTGATGCAACCGGTTTATACAGACCTGAATATTATTTTCATTATGATCGTCTGCTTGATAATCATATCCCGCATGCTCTCAATTTAATGAAAGGCGGTGTGGTTTATTCGAATTTTGTTACGACTGTTTCACCACGCTATGCGGGCGAGACCAAAGATGGTGGTCAGGGTTTTGGTCTGGAACCAACATTACATCGCCATCACTATAAATATGGTGGTGTCGTCAATGGCATAGACTATGATGCCTGGAATCCTGAAATCGATGAACACATTCCTGAACAATACAATGTTGCTCACATTGATGGAAAATATGCAAATAAACATGCACTCAGGCAGCGTTTGTTGCTTGCAGAATGCAACAAACCAATTATTGCATTTATTGGACGTCTAGATCCTCAAAAAGGTTTGGATCTGGTACGACACGCATTGTTTTATGCGTTAAATAATAATGCACAGTTTGTGTTGCTTGGTTCCAGTCCGGATCAGGACATCAACAATTACTTCTGGGAACTTAAACGCCATTTAAATGACAGCCCGGACTGCCATATCGAGGTTGGTTTTGATGAAGAGCTGGCACATTTGATCTATGCCGGTTCAGATATTATCGTTGTCCCCAGTTTATTTGAGCCTTGTGGACTGACTCAGCTGATTGCCATGAAATATGGAACAATTCCTGTTGTCAGGGCTGTTGGAGGCTTGGCAGATACCGTATTTGACAAAGATAACGCGCATGACAAGCCATTACATGAGCGGAATGGATATGTCTTTAATGATTATGATAATCCTGGTATTGAATCCGCTCTGTCACGCGCAATTGGTTGTTATTACCAGTATCCCGAACATTTTCGTGACCTGATTGCAAATGCGATGAACAGTGATTACTCATGGCGTCAACCAGGACAACACTATCTAAATATCTATGACTATATTGCGAACAACCAATAATAAATGATGAAATTATATAATCTATTCCCTTTACTTGCGGGTCAATTTAAACACTGGGATCAACATATTGAACGTGCTGCAGCAATGGGGTTTGACTGGATTTTTGTCAATCCAGTACAAAAACCAGGTGTTTCTGGAAGCCTGTACTCGATTGCAGACTATTTTCAGCTTAACCCGAGATTAATTAACAAACGCTCACTGAAAACACCAAATGCGCAATTAAAATCGGTTATTCGCAGAGCAGAGCAAAAACATGGCGTGAGGATGATGACTGATCTTGTTATCAATCATTGTGCGATTGATTCTGATTTGATTGTCCAGCGTCCTCAGTGGTTTGTTCACGATGACAATGGGAATCTGCAACATCCCTATTGTTTGGAAGATGATGGAGAACGAACTGTCTGGTATGATCTTGCACGTTTTGATCACGAACAGACCACCGATCCAGAAGGTTTGTACAACTATTTCCTGAGTATCGTAGAGCATTATATCGGGCTCGGCTTTCGTGGTTTTCGTTGCGATGCAGCGTATCAGCTACCTGATCATCTGTGGCGTAGATTAATCCGGGATATAAAAATAGAATATCCTGATATTGTCTTTGTTGCGGAGACACTTGGCTGTACTGAACAACAGAGCAAACAAACTGCACAGGCAGGGTTTGACTATATTTTCAATAGTTCCAAATGGTGGGATTTCAGCAGCCCGTGGCTAATTGACCAATACCGTCAATTCAGAGAAACGGTTGTGCCTTCGATCAGTTTTCCTGAAAGTCACGATACTCAGCGCTTATATCATGAATCTGATCACAACATTGAGGTTATAAAGCAGCGCTACCTGTTTGCAGCAATATTCTCAGCCGCTGTGATGATGCCGATGGGTTATGAATTCGGTTTCAAAAAAGCACTACACGTTGTGGACACAAGTCCTGAGGACTGGGAATCAACAGATATTGATTTAACCCGATATATTACCCAGGTGAATGGTTTTAAATCTGCATACAAGGTCTTCCAGGAAGACGGACCAATCAATGTTATCAGTGACCTGGATACGCCTGTATTATTTTTTTGGAAGGCGTCTAACTGCAAACAGCAGGAAGCATTGATTATCCTGAATAAAGACCCCTGGAACAAACAACATTTTTCCACGGACAACCTGTACCAATTTATTCAATCAGGTAAGCCACTCAAAGACTTGTCGCTTGAGTACCCGCTGGATTACCTGCCAACCCCGTATGAGTTTGGATTAAATCCTGGTATGGCCCGGGTGATGGTTGCAGCTTGATTTATGCGTTATGTTGAATGGTCAGTGCTGCAGAATTTCAGTATGACTTTTTTCTGTACATATGAGATGGCTCCAGTCAACATCTTCTGTCATAACAGAGTGCCGGAGCCATGCTTGTCCTGATAAGGCCGACAAAGATTTATTGAATCAATTCAACTTTATATGAAATGGCACCGATTGCGCCTTTTTTACCTTTAAAGTCTGCATGACACATCACACATTTTTCCATCACTACTGGAACTGCAGTTGCCATGCGTAAATAGTCCTTGCCACCTGTACTGACAACTTCTTCATAATTCGCAGCACCGTCTAGCAATGCCTGTTTAGACTTGTTTTCAAACTCATCGCTGGGCGCGTTCTCGCTTGCGTTAAATAAAACATCAGTAAAACCAAGCAAACGCGCTTCATGCCAGCCATTTTTCTTCATCGCTGCAAACAGCACCTTGGCAGCAGAGGCAGCAGATAAGGTGGATGGATCATTGACATAATGCTCTGTAATTGCGACCACAGCCGTTTTATACAAATCATCAAGCATCAGAATTTGCTTGCGGGTACGGTCAACTGCTGCTTTATTAATGGCGCTTGAATCAGAGCTTGCGTCTGCTGGTGTCGTCGATGCGCTGTCAGATGGGGCAGCCGTTTTCCGAGATGACGATGGTTTGGCATCATCAACCCATGCAGGTTTCCCGTCTTTCGTGATCCATTTAGCGCTAGTTATTGTGCTGACGCTTAATCCACAGACAATACAAGTGCCAATGAGTATATTTTTAAACTGAGTTAACTGCATTTTTTTCTCCTTATTCATTTCATCAACTATGCGTTAGCAACGACATAATATTAAATATTATTGTATTTTTTCTAGAGCCGCTACCGCTAACACGACTTTATATCAAGAAGATCAGCCGGATTGCACACTCGACTGGTTTTGAATACTCAAATTCATAAGGATGTGGTGGCGTTTAATGTGGACTGATATGCCCCCCACAATAATCACAGTATGCTGTGTTTTTTTGCACTTCTGCGACGATGGATTCCTTAGGTCAAGATTTTCAAAGGTTCTAAAAGCATTTCAAGCAGGTCTTCCACTCTGACAATGTAAACCAGTGAGCAGAAAACCTCAATCATTTCGTTCTATCAGTGTGAGTAAAAATGATACTGTTGAAAAGACTTGAATGCGTTCTGTAATCAGGTTTGTGACGTCATGGGATCTGAAAAAAATTAGTGATAAAAACTCAAGAAATTAATTTAAAATATTTTTTTGCGCAATGCGTAAGCTATTGAGTTTAACTGAACGTTGTTGCTCTCCCTGTCCCCAGCTGACTGTGACTACAACGTTGTAAAGCTGATAAAACATCTGGTCAAAATCAACATCTTCTTCAACAGGCTGGAATTCAGTTACAGAGATATTCCATTGAAATCGATTATCGAAGTCACCGCTGGCGTTGCTGTCAGGAAGCTTTTCTTCACGTCCTGCAGCATCCAGTAATGATTCTGCAAGCGAGACTGCCTGGGTATAATTTCCAGTGTGATATGCAATTTGAGTATTGTTCCCGAATATTTCCAATAATACGGTGACAGAAATCGCCATGATCGTAAATGCGACCAGTATTTCCAGTAGCGAAAAGCCGGTTTGCAGACATTTAGTTTTCATCGTCTGCTACCTGGACGAGAATTTGACCTGTGAGCCAGTTGATATCAACATAGCGCTTACGCCCATCACTTTTAAGTTCAACACGTCCGCCAGTAGATGATCCATCAGAAAAAAAACGAATACTACCTTTGCCTTCACCATTAATTTCAGTTTCAGCAGTGTTGACCGTTAAATCCAGCTTAGGTGGAAGCTTGTAAACTTTTTTTCGTGAACTGATGGTATAACTGCGTTTATCCACATCGAGTGTAAAGACGACTTCTTTTCCGGATGAGATTGCTTGTCCTCGAGTGTAACGCAATGCTGAGGCGACATCATTCACCGCGGCCTTGAAACGCGTCCCGGAAAGCCCTGCTGAAAAGTTTGCGCCAACAATACCCATTGCCATCACTGCAATCACCAAAACAATAATCATCTCTACCAGGGTAAAACCACGGGTATGAGCGAGTAGTGACAGAGGCTGGATGGTTTGCTTAGAAGGCGAGATCATTAACACTCAGAATTGCCATTAAAATCGAGATAATAATTCCGGCAATGATGATTCCAAGGATTACAATCAAAGCCGGTTCAAGCATTGCCAGCATCCGGTGGATTGCGGTTTTAATTTCCTTGTCATAAGTGATGGCAACCTTGCCCAGCATTTCCTGCAGACGTCCGGTTTCTTCTCCAAGCTTGATCATTTGCAATGCCATCATTGGAAACTGACCAGAATCAATGAGCACGTCAGACATTCCACCGCCTTGTTTGAGTGAGTTGGCGGCCTCTCCAACTGTATCCGAGATTGCAGTATT
>DRLZ01000267.1 GCA_011322755.1 Crenotrichaceae bacterium | reverse complement strand
TTCTGATAGTCGTCGATATTTAATTTTGTCAACAAAAAATAGCTGAAGTTGACAAAGCGAGAGTTGTATTCATGAATTTCTTGCCAGGGAAGATGTATTAATTTTTTTGACGACAACAGACCACCTAAAACGATAAAAATTAAATTTTAGGTGAATTCAGTGGATGATTATGAATACAAAATACTGCCGAATACTGACTAGATTTTTCTTTTTAATCACTCTATTGGGGTACTCTTTGAGTGCCAATGCCTTGGGTGTGGGTTCGCTTTCTGTGCAATCAAAGCTCAACCAGAAGCTTAACGCGCATATTGAACTGCTCTCCACAGAAGGAGTAGATCAATCTCAAATTAAAGCAACTCTTGCAAAAGCATCGATTTTTGAACGTGCTGGCGTTGATTACTCCCCGGCCCTTAATGATATTACGCTCAAAGTTGCGACTCAAGAAAATGGCACACCCTACATTGAAATGAGTTCACAAAAACCGTTACAAGAACCAGTTGTTGACTTTATTTTAGAAGTTAAATGGCAACAACAACGGCTGCTTCGCAAATTTACTATCATGCTGGATCCTGCTCCGATCGCAAAAAAACCTGAAACCCCAGCACCCACAGTTGAAAAAACAGTCGTTGCACAAAACAAGACCAAAATTGAAGCTCCCCAACAGCAAACAACACCTGCTGCGCCCCAAAAGCCACAAACCACACAATCAGTGGCTAATACATCGATTAAAACATACAAAGTAAAAACGAACAAAGACACATTATGGAGCATTGCAACCAAATTTCGCCCCAACAAATCCTATAGCATGGATCTGATTATGGCGGAAATTCTCAAACAAAACCCTTCAGCCTTTCTAAACAACAATATTAATTTGTTAAAAACAGGGTCAACTCTGCGCTTTGATCCATCCTTGCTGCCTGGGCAAACAACTAAAAAACAGACCAGGAGTGTGGTTAAAAAAGAGGTGGCTCACAAAGCAACACCTAAACCAGCTCATAATCAACCATCGTCACCTGACGCTGAGATTAAAACTCATAAAGTCAAAAGCAAAGAGACATTATGGAGCATCGCAAGCAAACTCCGTCCTGACTCAACTTACAGCATGAAACAAATCATGAATGCACTATTGGCACAAAACCCTACAGCCTTTCACAACAACGATATCAGTCAGTTGAAAAAGGGCTCCATTCTCCATTTGAACATTGCAATGTTGAGCGGAGCTTCTCCAACAAAACCTGTACAGACCCAGGCACTCACAACACCAGTTGTTCAAAGCACAAAACACGTTCAAGTGACACCGCTGCCGGCCCCTACTGTCAAAAAACCTGAGCCCATCCCTCATGTTCAGGAAGATTTAAATAAAGTTCAGGCAATGAGCCAGACAGCAGCTTCTTTATTGCAAACAATCGATAAAATTCAGCAACAAATTATAGAAATGCAAAATTTACTAAGAGATAAACAGAGTGAACTTGCACAACTAAAAAAAGAAGCTCAAATACACTTGGCGACAGAAACTACACCTGTAGTTGCATCTGCACCGATAGAAACTACATCTGTAGTTGCATCTGCACCGACACCGACCAAACCTGTTATTACTTCAGAACTACTGACGAAACAAGCACCAATAGATCGATCACAACAGATGGTCACTGAACAGCTTGATACCGTTAAAAGCGATATTCAGACAAATATTTCAAACACCCAAAGTAGCATTAAAAGTACCGCTCAAAATACAACAGAAACACTCTCTTCTCCACCTGTCAATGTTACAGAACATCCTAGTGGTCAAGAGGAAGGTTTTCTAAGTCGCTTAATGAATGATCCAAAGGCATTAGTGATCGGTTTAGGGGGCACAGCATTATTAGGATTAGCAGGTCTGTTTTTATACCGTCGCTCCAAAAATAATGATGAAGATTTTGATATCGACAATGATAACCTGGAAGATACAACAGTAACCATAGATCCAGACCAGACCTCTACTTTCGAACAACAATTACAACAATCTCAAAAGTGGGAAACAGACAAACAAAAACCAGAGATAGCAACTGACATGGAATCAGGTGAAGGTGTACAGCTGGATTCTGACCTCAGAGCCCTTTACGAAGCCGATATATATATTGCTTGTCAACGCTACTCACGCGCAGAAGAGTCACTCACAAGCGCAATTGAACTCAACCCGGAACGTACTGAAATTAAACTCAAACTGCTTGAAGTCTATTTCGCCACACAAGATCGTGAAAAATTCATTAGTGGAGCAGAAATTATCCATAAGAAAATAGGTGAACATGACCCTAAATGGCAAGATGTTGTTGATATGGGTAAACAGCTCTGCCCAGACTATCCGCTATTTGGCGGGGAAATTGATTCTGGTGAACCCCCTTTACCTGAAGAATCTATATTCTCCAATGAATCAACAGCTCAGAATGAAGATCACCAGGAAGATAGTGCACTTAAGCTGGATAGCGAGGAGTTACAAGATGACGAATTATCACTCAATTTAGAACAGTCCGATGATATATTCAAAACTGATCATGATTCATCTATAGACCTGGACGAATCTGACCTATTTGCAGGCCAAACCAACAAAGCTGAAGAGCCGGAAACCGACCTATCTTCAATTCTTATGGAAGAGATTGATAATAACGAAGAAAAACCAAAAAAAGACAAATCATTAAACCTGGGCCCGGATGATGATGACTTAGCCTTCGGTAAAGCCTAAACTATCCAGGCGTGGCTGAAGCCAGACAAAGTGCTGCTTCAGCCACACGTCGCCCAAGTGCTCGGCATAATTTTTGCTCCTCATCAGTCAGCACAGGCGCTTTACCATATTCAGATAAATGGCTGGCCCCATAAGGCGTTCCACCACTACTTGTATCCAGTAGAGCGGCTTCAGTATAAGGCAACCCCATCACCATCATGCCATGATGAAATAGCGGTAACATCATGGAAAGCAGAGTGCTCTCATGACCACCATGCATACTGGACGCAGAAGTAAATACAGCCGCAGGCTTTCCTACCAATGCCTTGGTCATCCAAAGGTCACTATTGCTGTCAATGTAATATTTCAAGGGCGCAGCCATATTACCAAAGTGTGTCGGACTTCCTATCAGCAAACCGACACAGTCTCTTAAATCATCCGAAGTTGCATAGAGCGCACCCTCTTTCGGGATTTCATCATCAACTGCTTCACAAACAGCCGATACCTGAGGCACTGTTCGCACCCGGGCTTCGATCCCGCTCACCTCTTCCACGCCACGTGCCACACGCTGAGCCATTTCAGCAACATTACCATGACGGCTATAATACAAAACTAAAATATAAGCCACTAAATTTCCTTTTTTTCTTGATCCAGAACCATCTTGACAAAGGGGATGGTCATACGACGTTTAGCAGCCAAAGAGGCATGATCCAGACGATCTAAAATTGAAAACAGCCCAGCTGTATCACGAGGGTAACGTGACAATAAAAAGCGCCCGACTTCATCCGGCATATTAAAACCACGCCGTCGCGCCCGTAACTGCAATGCTGAAAATTTATCCGTATCACTCAATGGGTGCAGTTGAAAAATTAACCCCCATGCTAAACGTGAACTTAAGTCCGGAAGCGCAAGCAATAAATGGCCAGGACTCTCATCACCACTGACAATAAGTAGAGTATTGTTCGCTCTGGCTCGATTATACAAATGAAACAGCGCAATTTCCCACTGTTTCTGCCCTGCGATGGCATGTACATCATCAATGCATACCAGAGACAGCGCTTCCAAACCATCAAATATTTCAGGGGAGAGTTCATTTGCCTGTTTTAAAGTCAGATAAGCACACGGATTATCCTGTTCGCTCACAACCCTGCAAGCACTTTGCAAAAGGTGTGTTTTTCCAACACTGGAGCCGCCCCACAAATAGATGAACCTTTCACTTTTAATTTGCAAGCAACTCTCTACAGCTTGTGCAGCTTCAAGGTTTAAGCCTGAGAAGTAATTTTCGAATGAAACACCATCTTGTAAAGTGATGGCCAACGGAAGCTGGGGAAGCGACAACTTTGTCGCATTATGAGTTGTCTGGATCATAAAGCAGACCGATGTCTCCAAGCGCGCATCCCCCAACGGTAAATATAATCAAAACCGCTGAGCAACGTTGTTATCATCACAAAATAGAAAGCATATTGAATCAGCTCCAAACCAACAGTTACAACGCTCAATGAAAATACAACAAGCAATACAAGGGAAATTTGGCTCAAAGTATTTAGTTTACTTAAATAACTGGGCTTTAACTCATATTCACCAATAATACGATGATAGGCATATGCTCCAGCCACGATCACCACATCACGCACAATGACTACAATAACCAACCATATTGGAATCTCTCCCATCCAACCTAATGCAAAAAAAGAAGAAACCAGCAAAAATTTATCAGCGATTGGATCCAAAATTGAGCCTAAGCGTGAAACCCAACCATAGCGCTTTGCCAAAAAACCATCCAATCCATCTGATAAACCAGCAATAAAAAACAGCACTAATACATTCGCATATTGTTCCTCTAAAACCTGCCAGACCAGAACAGGCACCAGACAGATACGAAATGCACTAATAATGTTGGGAATATCGCGTCGCGTCACTCAATCAACCGGTATGTTAACTCAGCATCCTCTTCCGATAAATCAGAAGGCATTACCCCATAATAGCCTGTCAAATAGTGCGCACCAACCTGGGTCATCGTATCACCTAAATCAATAGAATGCGCAAGCCCTGCAACATCCCCCTGAATGTTTAACCGCAAAACAATTTTCTCTCGATCCACTTCTTCAACCTGAACATGAGTCACCTCACCCAAGGAGTGTAAATAATGAGTCACACGTGCATAATCTTCTATTGAGGATACCTTTGTTACAGTTAATCTGACAAGTGTTGCAAACGGCAAATCCCCTAAAGCAGAAAAACCTGACTGTTTTAAAAGCTGGCGTACGGCCTCTTCATCAAAATCAACTCGCAGTATCTGGCGATACCCATCGTCCCATAACAATTCATCTGTCAGCGGAAGATAACGATAGCGTAAAACAAAACTGTCCGCTCGCATATAAACCGTGGAAAATTGCGATGAATCTACAACTGCAGGATCACCACTCACTTTTTCCAATACACCTGCCAATGCTTTTTTGACCACTTGGCTGCGTTCCTGGGCAGATTGTCCTTGAACCGGCATCTCATAACTATACAACGCCTCCAACTCCACCGCAAAAAGCGAAATTGGCATCAATAACACACATACCATCCAGATTTTTTTCAACATTCCTTGAGCCTCATCACTCGTTTCAGTTGCAGTCACAGCTGTGTACAGGATACTATTTCGCGCCTAAAACATCATCTTATTTGCTAAAAATACAAGACGCTCGCTATGACTTCAAGCTCCAAACACTCGAAAACACCTCAAAATACTTCCTTAAGCTACCGTGATGCAGGTGTTGATATTGATGCAGGAAATCAACTTATCGAAAAGATTAAACCCCATGCTGCTCGCACCAGACGACCAGGAGTTATGGACGGGCTTGGTGGATTTGGTGCCATGTTTGAATTACCACTGGATCGTTACAAACGACCCGTTCTTGTCTCTGGCACGGATGGCATTGGTACAAAATTAAAGCTCGCCATTGATACCAACAAGCACGACACCATCGGCATCGACCTTGTTGCCATGTGCGTAAATGACATTATAGTGCAAGGCGCAGAACCCCTGTTTTTTTTAGACTATTTTGCGACAGGTCACCTCAACATTGACACCGCAAGTGATGTAATAAAAGGCATTGCCACCGGTTGCGAGCAAGCAGGCGCAGCACTCATTGGTGGTGAAACTGCTGAAATGCCAGGTCTCTATCAAACAGATGATTATGATGCTGCCGGATTTTGCGTCGGCGTTGTTGAAAAATCAAAAATTATTGATGGAAGTAAAACGCGCCCAGGTGATGTATTGATCGGCCTGGCATCATCCGGCCCCCACTCCAACGGCTACTCTTTAATTCGTAAAATCATTGAAGTCAGTGGAAATAATTTAGAGACCCCCTTTGAAAACTCAACACTCGGTGAGGTACTGCTGACACCCACTCGTATCTACGTCAAATCCCTACTCAAACTTTTAGAACAGGTAGAAGTTCATACTATTTCACATATTACAGGCGGCGGCTTATTGGAAAACCTGCCTCGTGTTCTACCACAAAATTGCTGTGCCGATATCGATACAGATACCTGGCAACGCCCAGCTATTTTTGATTGGCTACAAGAGCAAGGCCAAGTCACTAACACTGAGATGCATCGCACCTTCAACTGTGGAATAGGTATGGTGATCTGTGTTCCAAAAGAAAATGTTGATGATGCATTAAAAATACTAAACCAACAAGGTGAGCAAGCCTCTGTTATTGGAAAAATCATCCCGGCGATGACTGGCCAAGAACGTACTGTCATTAAATGAAACAAGAATATGCGGTAACAAAAAAATTAGCAGTCGTTGTACTGATTTCAGGCGGAGGTAGTAACCTGCAAGCCATTATTAATGCAATGCACCACCATGATTTGCCAATTGAAATCCGCGCGGTAATCAGCAATAAAGGAACCGCTTATGGGCTTGAACGTGCACGTAGAGCCAATATTCCCGCACATACGCTCAACCATACAGACTTTCCCGACAGGATAAGCTACAGCCGTGCATTACAGGAATTGATTGACAATTTTAAGCCAGAACTCGTAGTACTCGCAGGCTTTATGCGCATTTTACCCAAAGCCTTTGTCGACCATTACATGGGAAGAATGCTCAACATCCATCCATCATTACTGCCTGAATTTAGTGGCCTTCACACTCACCAACGCGCACTGAAAGCCAACGCTCCAGAGCACGGAGCAAGCGTACATTTTGTCACCAATGAACTTGATGGTGGGCCATTAATCATTCAAGCACATGTACCTGTCCACAAAGAAGATACGGTAGAAACTTTAGCTGAACGTG